>NZ_JBEXZS010000179.1:0-78271 GCF_040593685.1 Methylobacterium sp. EM32
CTTCACCACGATCCAGTCCCGCGGCGCGTCGCCCGCGGCCGGGGCCGGGGCCGAAGCAGGGGCCGGGGCGGGCGGCTGGAACATCGTTGGATGCTGGCGGCGCAATTCGTCGACGAGGTCGCCGAGCGTCAGGGGCAGGGCCTCGCCGGCGACGCTCCGGGTGCGCGGATTCCCGTCCCGGTCGACGACCTGGTAGCCCGGCGGCACGTCGGAGCGGCGGATCGCGGATTCCACGAGGAGCTCGAGGGTGCGACGGGCCACCGCGACGGGACGCTGCCGGTCGATCTCGGCCCGGATCAGCGCCTGCAACTGCTCACGCGAGGTCATGTCCGCATCGTGTCCCATCGCCCCCGGCCGCGGGGTCTGCCCGAGCCGCCCGCCCCGTGGCGGGCGCTCGCCCTCTTCATGTAGGTCCTGGCGGGCGCCCTGTCACAGGGCGGCCGTCCATCAGCGGCTCGCCACCGCGTCGCGGCGCACCACCCGGCTGTTCTCGGCGATGATGACCGGGCGCGCGCCGGCCAGGCTCACCGCCAGTTCCAGGTCGACGGTGCCCTGCGAGCGCACGCCGCGATCGGGGCTGAAGGCCGAGAAATCGACCGTGGCGCGGACCTGGCACACGGCGAGCCCGGCATTGCAGGCGGTGCGCAGGGAATCCGACCGCGGGCGATAGCGCCGCTCGGGCCAGCGCTGCACGAAGCGGCGCTTCTCGGACATCAGGCTCGCGACGCTCATCGACCGGCCGTGGAAGACGACCTGGCTGCCGTAGAAGCCCGGCGCCGCCGCGAGCGCCGCGCCGTTCGGCCCCGAGATCGACGCGAGGTAGTCGCGGGCGAGGCGCTGCGAGGCCACCGCCCAGTCGCGCATCTGCCCGTCCGAGACGGTGACCGGGGCGGGGGCGGGAATCTGGACCGGGAGCGGGCGCTCGGTCCGGGCGAGGCGCGCGGCGCGACGGGCCGCCGTCGCGGCGTGGATCCCGCTGCGGGCCGGCCTCTGCACCTCCTCCGCGACCCGGCGCGGGGCGCGATGCTGCGCCTTCGGCGCCTCGGCGCGGGGACCCGGAGCGAATTTGGGCGCGGGCGACACGGGGGCGGGGGCCGGCGCAGGGCTCGTCGCGGCGGGAGCTTGCGCAGCCCGGTTGGGCGGATCGACCCAGCCCTGCGCCAGGGCGGCCGGGGACAGGAGGGCGGTCAGGCCGAGGCCGGCGAGGACGGCCGACGGACGGGAGGGCGTGAGCCGGAACGGACGGAGCATGGGGCGGCACCCGGGGGAGGAGCACGATCGGACGAGGATTGCAGGGAAGGGAACGTTCATCGCCGCGGTTACGGTTCCATTGCGGGTCCGGCGCCCTCCCCGCTACCCACGCTCCTCACACCCTCGCCCGGTCCGCAACGCCGCCGATGGGGCGATTCTCGCGTTGGGGAACCCTTGCCAAGCGGGGAGCCCTTGCCAAGCGCGGCCGCGACCCCACCTCAAGGGCTCCCCGGGTCCGGGCCCCTCTGGCGGTTCGAGGCGTCGACCGCGATGTCGGACCCCTTCTCTGCCTTTGTGCTGACGCGGCACGATCGCACTGGAGGGCCCGCAGCCTTGCGCGTCATCCCGACCTCATTCCCGCCGACCTCAGTCCCGACCGTCCACGCCGGAGGCGCCGATGTCCGGCGCTGAGGCGACACGGCGGGCCCTGCTCGTCGTCAACAAGAAGGCCCGCAACGGCGGGCTCGACCTCGATGCCGTGAAGGCCGTGCTGCGCCGCGGCGGCATCGAGCCGGTGGAGCCGCCGCCGGGCGAGACCGACTGCAAGGCGCTGATCCACGCCCATGCGAGCACCTGCGACATGGTGATCCTGGGCGGCGGCGACGGCACCCTCAACGCCGCCGCCCAGGCGCTGACAGAAGCGCAGCTGCCGCTGGGCATCCTACCGCTCGGCACGGCCAACGACCTCGCCCGCAGCCTCGGCCTGCCGGCCGACCCGATCGAGGCGGCGGAGGTGATCGCGACCGTGCCGGCCCGGCCAATCGATCTCGGCTGCGTCAACGGCCACTACTTCTTCAACGTCGCCAGCATCGGCTTCTCGGCCGATCTCGCCGGCGAGCTGACAGCGGACTTGAAGCGCCGCCTCGGCACGATCGGCTACGGCGTCGCGGCGTTCCGGCTGCTGCGCCGGGCGCGGCCGTTCACGGTCTATATCGAGCATGACGGCACGGTGGAGACTGTGCGCACGATCCAGGTCTCGGTCGGCAACGGCCGCCACTACGGCGGCGGCATGACGGTGGAGGAGAACGCCACCGTCGACGACGGCCTGCTCAACTTCTACAGCCTGGAGGTCGCCCATTGGTGGCGGCTGCTCGCCCTGCTGCCGGCCCTGCGCCGGGGCACGCAGGGCAAGGCCGCCGACGTGCGCGCCTTCCAGACCACCGAGGTGATCCTGCGCACCCGCAAGCCGCGGCCGGTCAACACCGACGGCGAGCTGACGACCTACACCCCGGCCCATGTGCGGGTGCTGCCCAAGGCCGTCCAGGTGCACGCCCCCCCGTTCCACGCGCCGGCCCAGACGGGCCGTCCCTCGATCTTCCCTTGAACAGGACCGTTTCGCCGTGGACTCCCTCGTTCAGCTCGCCGCCGACCCGACGGCCTGGGCCGCCCTCGCGACCCTGGTCGTCATGGAGGTCGTGCTTGGCATCGACAACCTGATCTTCATCTCGATCATCACCAACAAGCTGCCGGCCGAGCAGCAGTCGCGGGCCCGGCGCATCGGCATCGGGCTCGCCCTGATCCTGCGCCTCGCGCTGCTCGGCACGGTCGCCTACATCGTCCACCTGACCCAGCCGGTCTTCGAGATCTTCGGCAAGGGCCTGTCCTGGCGCGACATGATCCTGATCGCCGGCGGCCTGTTCCTGCTCTGGAAGGCCACCAAGGAGATCCACCATAGCCTCGATCCCGATCCGGAGGAGAAGGCCGGCGGCGGGGGCGCCTCGCTCGGCTTCGCCGCGGCGATCGGCCAGATCCTGATCCTCGACCTGGTGTTCTCGATCGACAGCATCATCACGGCGGTCGGCATGACCGAGCATGTGCCGATCATGGTGATCGCGGTGGTGGCGGCCGTGACGGTGATGCTCCTCGCCGCCGATCCCCTGTCGCGCTTCATCGCCGCCAACCCGACGGTGGTGATGCTGGCTTTGGGCTTCCTGATCATGATCGGCATGACGCTGATCGCCGAAGGGTTCGGCGCCCACGTGCCGAAGGGCTACATCTACACCGCCATGGCCTTCTCGGCCGGCGTCGAGGTGCTCAACATCCTCGGCCGGCGGGCACGGCAGGCCAAGCGCAAGGCGGCGTGACGGCCGTCGTTTCGATGGTCTGAGGGCAGCGCCCGGTCGCGATGCGGTCGGGCGCTGTTTTCGTTTGGGGGGTTGCTCCCATCCAGCGATAGATTTCATCCCATCCACAACCTCATCCTGAGGTGCGACCGAAGGGAGCCTCGAAGGAGGCCTCCAGAAGTCACCGCGATTACTGGAGGCTTCCTTCGAGGCTCCCTTCGGTCGCACCTCAGGATGAGGTCGTGGGTGGGATGGAAATCTACCAATTCATCAAACAGGATTCTGATACTGACACCCGCCCCTTTCCCGGATCGCCTTCCGCTATCGCTACAGTAGTCCGGGAAAGGGCGGTGGCTGACGAGAAACGATCTGCCTGTTCGGATCGAATCCGGTTTCGACCGATTGTCACTCTGCCCCCGATCGATCCCAAAGCACGCCCCCGGCGCGTCGTCCGCCACCACCCCGATGCGCCAGCCGTGCAGCTCGACGATCCGCCGGCAGATGCTGAGACCCAGACCCACGCCGTTCGGCGCGCGCCCGTTCGGCACCCGGGCGAAGGTCTCGAAGATCGCCTCGTGGAAGGCGGCCGGCACGCCGATACCGGGTTGCGCACCGTGATCCGGCCGGGCTCCGCCGGGCCGGGCCCGGATCTCGATGCGCAACGGCCGCGCCAGTTCGCGGTAGCGGATGCTGTTGGCGATCAGGTTCTGGAACAGGTTGGTGAGGAGCGCCGGGACGCCGTTCACCACGGGCAGCGGCCCGACATCGAGGTCGGCCGCGGCGGCGCCGAGGTCGAGGGCGAGGTTGCGGGTGGCGTCGAGGACGACCCGGCCGAGATCGACGGCCTCGAAGGTGTGGCTCTCGGCGCTGAGCCGCGCGTAGTCGAGGAGCCCTCTGGTCATCCGGTTGAGGCGCGCGGCGCAGCCCTCGATCGTGTCGAGGCTGTCGCCGACGATCGGGTGCAACGGCGCGCGCAGGTCGTGGGCGGCCACGGACGCGAAGTCGCGCAGGTTGCGGTTCATCCGCTCCAGCTCGCGCGAGGCGGCGATGATCTTCTCCTCGAGCAGGCGCTGCCCGCGGCGCTGCTGGAGCACCCAGTGGTCGATCGGCCGGTCGACCTGGTCGACGGTGGTGAGCACCGCGTGCTCGCCCCGCGCCGCCTCCCACGCAATCGCGATGTCGCAGCGCGGCGCGCCCGGCACCATGGCGAGGCGGATGCCGGGCAGCACGATCGGTTCGGGGAGGGTGCGCTGCTGGGCGCGCATATCCTCCTCGAGGCCCGACAGGATCGGTCTGTCGAAGGCGGACCGGTGAGCAGGGCCTTCACCCGCAGCCACAGCCGACGCGGCGAACGGCTCAGGGTTTCGTTGATCTCGTCGGAGAGCTGGCGGAACGCCGCCGCGATCACCGCCGTCACCATGCGCCCGGCGATGGGATAGAGCGTCTCCACCATCAGGTTGCGGGATTCGGCGATCTCGCGCCGGATGCCGGCGACGACGAGCGGGGCGATCACCTCGCTCAGCGCGCGGTGGTTCTCGACCTCGACGACCTTGAGGGCGACCATCAGGCTGTCGGCGACTGCGCGGCAGAACCGGTCCTCGGAGCCGACCCGCCGGTCGAGCCGGGCCAGCTCGGCCTGCAGGCCGGCGAGGTCGCGGTGCTCGTCGCGCAGCAGCAGCCGCTTCAGGTCGCGGAGGGTCGGATCCTCGGCATGATCTCGGGCCGGTTCTTGGGCCAGCTCTTGGGCCGCTGCCGCTCTCATTCCGGACCGGGCCCGCGCCTTACGGGTTGCGGTCGGCCAGGGCGGAGATCTGCCGGCCCATCTCGGTCACGGCACCGCCGATCGCCCGCACGGCGTTGCTCTGCTCCATCCGCAGCGACAGGGCGAGGGCGTCGATCGACTTCTGCATGTCGTTGAAGCGCTGGACCATCCGCTGCTCGAGTTCGGTCATCGACTCGCGCAGATCCTCGACCCGGCGCCCCTGCGAGCGCATCGCGTCGCCGTAGAGGAACTCGCGAACCTTCTCGATCGTATTCGCGGCGTCATTGGAGGCCGGAGCGGGTTCATGATGGTCTGCTCGTTGCCCGACCCGGCCTTGAGGTAGGTGATCTGGCCGTTCATCGGTCGCATCTCTCGGTCTGAACCACGGTGAGGCCGGGCCGCCCGAAGCGGGTCGGCTCGGCGGAGGAGCGGAAGGCGCGCGGGCCGAGCACGCCGAGGATCGCGGCCTCGAAGGCCTCGCCGGTGAGGGTGGCCTTGTCGAGGAAGCGCACGGCCCCGGCGCTCACGCACATCTCGCGCACGTCCGGCATGCTGAGCCCGGTCAGCACGATCGCCGGCAGGCCCGGCAGCCGCGCGTCGAGCTCGGCGAGGAAGCGCAGGCTCGACTCGCAGCCGAGCCAGAAATCGAGGATCGCGAGGTCGATCCGCTCGTGGTCGAGGTGCTCGCGCGCCTCGGCGGTGGAGCGGGCACGCAGCACCCGCATGTCGATCATCCGAAAACCGGCCGCCTGGAGGGCGATCAGCTTGGAGTCGACGTCGTCGTCTTCGAGAAGAAGCGCGTTGATCGGGCGCGCCTGCGCGAGTTCGCAGCCGCCTTCATGTCGGACAGCACGCATGGAATAGTCATCCAACCCGGCCAGCCGGATCACAAGTCTTGAACCCTTGGCTGCTGCGGCTGCGGCCCTAGGGAGACGTAGCCGCGGCCTCACGGGCACAGGCGGCCGGCTCGGGCGCCGGCCCGACTGGTGCGGCGGCGAGTTCCCCCCGGACGCGGTCGAGGTCGGCCCGGAAGCCGGGATCGCCGACGAGGGCGGCGAACAGGGCGCTGCCGGTCAGGCGTCCGGCCTCGACGTCGCTCGCCCAGTGCACCCCGCAGACGATCCGGCTCTCGCCGTAGATCCGGGCGCGGGCGAGGAGCGGCGCGGCGCGCTCCGGCATCAGGGCGGCGAGGACGAGGCCGAAGGTCCAGCCCTCGGTGGCGTGGCCGGACGGGTAGGCGAAGCTCCGGTCCAGGGCCTCGCTGCGGTCGACGCAGAGCGGGGACTCGTTGCCGAGATGCGGCCGGGGACGGGCAAAGCGCGCCTTGGCATTGCGCACCACGACCACCACGTCGCGGCGGGCGCGGGCGAGGAGCGCGGCGAGGGCCGGCATGCCGGCGGGATCGAGCCGCCGGCCGGCGGCGCAGGCGAAATTGTCGAGGAGGGCGCCGACGCCGGAAGGGACGTCGGACGTGGCGAGGGACCAGCGCGGCGAGCCGGCGAGCGCCCGGGTCGCCGCGTAGGTCGCCAGGTCGGAGGCGTGCCCGGCGCTGCCGGGCTTCGGCGGCGGCGGCAGGATCGCCCCCGCATCGAAAGCGCCGTTCGTCAGGTAGGGCCGGGGCGCCGGCTCGGCCGCGGCCGTGCCCGCGGCGAGCGCCAGGGCGAGGGCGAGCGGCGCCCGCAACCGCCTCACGCCTCCGCCGCGAGGATCGCGGCCGCGACCGCCTCGGGGCATTCCTCGTGGGCGGCGAGCGCACCGGGGATCGCGACCCGGCGTACGAGGCCGCTCTCGGCCAGCGCCGTCATCTCGGCGCGGGAGCGGCGCGGCGCGCCCTTGGGCTGCAGCATCGTCACCGGCGGCAGGCCGGGGCCGAACAGGGCGAAGAAGTCCTCGCGGGTCCAGACCGGGTCGAGGCCGCCGGTGACGAAGGCGGCGGTGCCGAAACGGGCCCGGGGCTGATGCGTCACCCGCCGCTTCTCGGCGAGCAGGGCCGGGGTGACGCGGGCCGGATCGGCGTAGACGTGGGCCTGCATCATCCGCGACACGATCGGGGTGCTGACGTTCAGCCGGTAGAGCAGGTTGCCGAGGAGCGGGGCTTCCACCGCCCGGCGCAGGCGGCCGAAGAGCGGCCGGCGCTCCTCGCCCATCGCGGTCGGCAGCGGCCCGCGCCAGGTCGGCGCCACCAGGACGAGGCGCGCGAATGTCTTGGGGTGCCGCGCCGCCGCGGCGACGAGGTAGCCGGCGGCGTGGCCCGCCGCGACCCCGAGGGCGTAGGGCCCGGGCGCCTCGGCCAGCAGGGCGTCGAGAAAGGCGTGCAGCGTATCGGGGCCGAGGTCGACCCGCGCCCTCGGTTGCGCGCCGAAGCCGGGCCAGTCCGGCACCAGGCAGCGGTGACGGGCGGCGAGCCGCGCCGCGAGCGGCCGCATCTCCTCGCGGGTGGAGATCGAGGACAGGGCCGGTAGCAGCAGCGCCGGCGGCCCGTCGCCGATCTGGTCGGCCGGCAGGCTCACCGAGCGCCCGGCCAGGGTGAGGGAGAGGACTTGCGTCTCGATGCCCGCCATCACGTGTCCCTTAGAACGGCTTGACGACCACCAGGATCACGATGGCGATCATCAGGAGCGTCGGCACCTCGTTGAGCACCCGGTAGAATGTCGGGCTGCGGGTGTTCCGATCGGCGGCGAAGTCCTTGACTATCCGCGACAGCCAGCCGTGGATGCCGCTCATCGCCAGCACCAGGGCGACCTTGGCGTGGAGCCAGCCCTGCGTGTAGGCGCCGCTCATCACGGCGAGCGCAATGCCGAAGACCCAGGTGGCGATCATTCCCGGCAGCATGATCGCCTTGGCGAGGCGCCGCTCCATCACCTTGAAGGTTTCGCCCTGGGCCGAGCCCGCCGGCAAAGCGGCGTGATAGACGAACAGCCGCGGCAGGTAGAGCATCGCCGCCATCCAGGCGATGAGCGAGACGATGTGGGCGGCCTTGATCCAGAGATACACGGTGGGATGGTTCCTATGGGGGCATGTTTGATCGTTTAATTCGGATCATCCCACCCACGACCTCATCCTGAGGTGCGACCGAAGGGAGCCTCGAAAGAGGCCTCCAGATGTCTCCGAGCGAGCTGGAGCCCTCCTTCGAGGCCTCCGCTACGCTCCGGCACCTCAGGATGAGGTCGCGGGTGGGAGAGAGCAGGAGCGTGCGTGGTGCGATGCCCTCCCCTCACCCCCGCAGCCGCGCCAGCATCCGCTCGACATGGGCGATCGGCGTCTGCGGGGTGATGCCGTGGCCGAGGTTGAAGATGTGGGGCGTGCCGGCGGTGGCCGCGCGGATCGCGTCCACGGCGGCGTCGAGGGCCGCGCCGCCCTCGATCAGGGTCTCGGGGTGGAGGTTGCCCTGCGTGACCGCCGAGGCCGGCAGGCGGGCGCGCAAGGCCCCCAGATCCACCGCCCAGTCGACCCCGACCGCGTCGGCGCCGGTCTCCGCCGCCACCCGGGCGTGGCCGTCGAGCCCCGAGCCGCGGGCGAACACGATGATCTTGGCGCCCGGCACCCGGGCGCGGATGCCCGACACGATCCGGGCGATCGGCCCAAAGCTCCAGCGCGCCAGCGCGTCGCCGGCCTCAGCCTGAGGCACGTCCGGCAGGGCGCCGGCATGGCTCTCGAAGATCTGCACCGCATCGGCGCCGGCCTCGAACTGGCGCACCAGATACTCGGTCGAGACCGCGACGAGCCGGTCGATCAGGGCGTCGAGGAGGGCCGGGTCGCGGGCGGCGAGCGCCCGGGCCGGCGCGAGGTCGGGCGTGCCGCGCCCGCCGATCATGTAGCTCGCCACCGTCCAGGGCGCGCCGCAGAAGCCGAGCAAGGTCGTCTCGGCCGGCAGCTCCGACCGCAGGCGCCCGACGGTCTCGAAGACGGGCTGCAAGTGGCGCATCACCCGCGGGTCGCCCGCCTCGATCAGCGCGTCGAATTCGGGCCGGCCAGCGAGCGGGTCGAGGCGGGGCCCCTCCCCTTCCACGAAGCGCACGTCCTGGCCGAGTGCGTGGGGCACCACCAGGATGTCGGAGAACAGGATCGCGGCCTCGAAGCCGAAGCGGCGGATCGGCTGCAGGGTGACCTCGGTGGCGAAGTCGGGGTTGTAGCAGAGGTCGAGGAAGGAGCCGGCCTCGGCCCGCACGGCCCGGTATTCCGGCAGGTAGCGCCCGGCCTGGCGCATCATCCAGGCCGGCGGCGGCGACAAGGCCTCGCCGTTCAGTACCCGCAGGAGCGGCCGCTCCGCGCCTGTCCGTCCGGCTCCCGCGGTCCCGCCCATGCCTCAAGCCCCCGAAAACCTTGTTACCGCCACGCCGGCGGCTCGCTTTCCTATGCCGGGAACCGCTCGCGGGCGCCAGCCCGGCGCGTCGTCGCGACCCGCCACGAAGGCCGTCCCCAGCCAGGCCTCTGAAAAGAAAAGAGAGATTCTAGGAATCTGTTTTTTCTATTGGGGGCAGGCGTCGCGGGGCTCCAGCCCCGTCCACAGCCCGTCCCCACCGGCGGTACGTTAAGAGGCCTTTAACAGATTTGCTCCATTGTCGAAGGATCGGAAGAGTCGCGAGGGGCTTAGGTCCCGTCCGACTCGAATCGGCGGTCCCACGTCCCGGATTCTCCCACGGGCGGCCCGTCACGAGTGTTAACGGCCGGCCTGTTGAGGCGGAAGGCCGTTAACCCACAGGCCTTGCGCCTGGACCTCGCGTCATAGGCGCATTATCCACACTCATCGACTCCGCGCGGCCGATCGGTGGACGACAGGCCGGGTGTGGTGCGACGCTCGACCGAGTGTCGCTCCAGGTCTTTGATTGTGCTGCATTTTCTCTCGGCGAACCGGGATCCGCTTCGTCTGGAAAATGCTTGAGCGACCGCCGCGCCCGCGGCGAGCCCGGGGAGCCCGCGTGGTCCGCAGCTACTTCCACCTCCACCTCGTGTCGGATTCCACCGGCGAGACCCTGATCAATGTCGGCCGCGCGGCGGCGGCGCAGTACGAGGGGGTCTCGGCGATCGAGCACGTCTATCCCCTCGTGCGCTCCGGCACCCAGCTCGAACGGGTGATCAACGAGATCGAGCAGGCGCCCGGCATCGTGCTCTACACCCTGGTCGGGCGCGAGCTGACCGAGCGGCTGGAGGAGGCCTGCCGGGCCACCGGCTCGCCGCTGCTCTCGGTGCTGGAGCCGGTACATCAGCTGCTGCAATCCTATCTCGGCACCCACTCCACGGCGCGGCCGGGCGCGCAGCACATGCTGAACGCGGAGTACTTCAAGCGCATCGACGCGATGAACTTCACCCTCGCCCACGACGACGGCAACCTGCCGCACGACCTCAACGAGGCGGACGTGATCCTGCTCGGGGTGAGCCGCACCTCGAAGACGCCGACGGCGATCTACCTCGCCAATCGCGGCCTGAAGACCACCAACATCCCGCTGATCCCCGGCGTGCCGCCGCCGGCGATCCTCGAGACCCTGCGCCAGCCGCTCATCGTCGGGCTGATCGCCTCGCCGGAGCGCATCGTGCAGATCCGCCAGAACCGCCTGCTCAGCCTCAAGGCCGACGATTCCTCGTCCTACGTCGACCGCGACTCGGTGGCGAACGAGATCGCCACCTCGCGCCGGCTCTTCGCCCGCAACCGCTGGCCGGTGATCGACGTGACCCGGCGCTCGATCGAGGAGACGGCGGCGGCGATCGTCGACCTCCACCGTGAGCACCGGCTGAAGTTCATCGCCGACTAGACCCATGCCGCATCCCTCTTCCCTCTGGCGCGGGCCCGCTCCGCTCCTCCTCGCCTCGACCAGCCCGACGCGGCGCATGCTCCTCGACTCCGCCGGGCTCGCCGTGGAGACGCGGGCGCCGGGCGTCGACGAGCGCGCCGTCGAGGCGGAGGCCGCCGGCCTGTCGCCCCAGGACCTCGCCGGGCGCCTGGCCGCCGCCAAGGCGGGCGCGGTCGCCGCCCATGCGCCCGACCGGGTGGTGATCGGGGCCGACCAAGTGCTCGACCTCGACGGCACGGTGTTCCACAAGCCCGCCGACCGGGCCGGCGCCGCCGCCCATCTCGCACGGCTGCAGGGGCGCACCCACGCGCTCCACTCCGCCGTGGCGCTCGCGGTCGACGGCGCGGTGGCTGATCGTTTCGTCGTCACCGCGCGGCTGACGATGCGGCCGTTCGGCGAGGCGGGGATCGCGGCTTACCTCGACGCGGCCGGGCCTACTATTACCGGCAGCGTCGGCGCCTACCAGCTCGAGGGCGTCGGCATCCACCTGTTCGACCGCATCGAGGGCGACCACTCGACCATCCTGGGCCTGCCGCTGCTGCCGCTGCTCGCGCGGTTGCGGGCGCGGGGGCTGCTGGCGTTCTGAGAGCTGTTTCGATAGCCTCCGACCGTACTGACACTCTCCGCGTCATCCCGGGGCCGCGCAGCGGAGCCCGGGATCCAGACACACAGGATGTTCAAGACGAGGTGGACCGCATTCCGCTTCGTTCGGCATCCCCTGTGTGTCTGGATCCCGGGCTCTCGCCTTCGGCGAGCCCCGGGATGACCCTGCGGGGTGGCGACCTGTGCGCCTCTCCTTCTGCTCCGACGGCCTGACCGGCTCCGAGACGACTTCGCGATGACGACCCCGCACCCCAGAGCCTTCGTGGTCGGCCACCCGATCGGCCATTCTCGCTCGCCGCTGATCCACGGCCACTGGCTCGCCGAGCACGGCCTGCCCGGCACCTACGAGCGCATCGACGTCCATCCAGACGCCTTTTCGGACTTCGTCCGCAGCCTCAGGGCCGAGGGCTGGGCGGGGGGCAACGTCACGATCCCGCACAAGGAGGCGGCGTTCCGCCTCGCCGAGGTTCTGACGCCGCGGGCCGAGCGCATCGGCGCCGTCAACACGCTGTGGTTCGAGGACGGGCGCCTGCACGGCGACAACACCGACGCGCCGGGCTTCCTCGCCCATCTCGATGTCAGCCTCGGTGCCGGCTGGCCGGAGGCGACGGGCGTCGCCGACGGGCGCGCCACCCTGGTGCTCGGCGCGGGCGGGGCGGCCCGCGCCATCCTGGTCGGGCTCCTCGAGCGCGGGCTCTCCCGCCTGATCGTGGCGAACCGCAGCGCCGAGCGGGCCGAGAGCCTGACCGCCCTCGATCCCGCCCGGATCACCGCGATCGCCTGGGATGCGGTGCCGGCCCACCTCCCCGCCACCGGGCTCCTCGTCAACACCACGGCCCTCGGCATGGCGGGCCAGGACCCGCTCACCCTCGACCTCGTGCCCCTGCCCGCCGAGGCGGCGGTGGCCGACATCGTCTATGTGCCGCTGGAGACCCCGCTCCTCGCCGCCGCCCGGGCCCGGGGGCTCGCTGGCGTCGATGGGCTCGGCATGCTGCTGCATCAGGCGGTGCCGGGGTTCTCCCGCTGGTTCGGCCGCACGCCCGCGGTGACGCCGGCCCTGCGGGCCCGCATCGTCGCCGATCTCGGGAGTCACGGGTGAGCCGGCCCGTCATTCTCGGCCTCACCGGCTCGATCGGCATGGGCAAGAGCGCGACGGCGGCGATGTTCCGCGCCCGCGGGGTGCCGGTCCACGACGCCGATGCCTGCGTGCACGCGCTCTACGGCCCCGGCGGAGCCGCGGCAGCGGCCATCGGCAAGGCCTTCCCCGGCACGCTCGGCCCCGACGGCGCGGTCGACCGCGGCGCCCTGCGCGCCGCCGTGCTCGGCGATTCCGAGCGCCTGCGCCGCCTCGAATCCCTGGTCCATCCCCTGGTGCGCCAGGCGCGGGACGACTTCCTCGCCACCCACGCCGCGGCGCCCCTCGTCGTCCTCGACGTGCCGCTGCTGTTCGAGACCGGCGGCGAGGCGGGGTGCGACGCCGTCGCGGTGGTCACCGCCCCGCCGGAGGTGCAGCGCGCCCGGGTGCTCGCCCGCCCCGGCATGACCGAGGAGGCCTTCGCGCAGATCCTCGCCAAGCAGATGCCCGACGCCGAGAAGCGCCGCCGCGCCGACCACCTGATCGAGACCGACCGGGGTTTTCCCCATGCCGAGGCGCAGGTCGACGCGGTCATCGCCGCGGTGACGCAGCCGGCCGGTTAACGCTTCCTCGCTACACTGGTCCCAACCGTTCTCTCGAAGGGAGCCGCAGGATGCTGCGCGAGATCGTCCTCGACACCGAGACCACCGGCACCGAGGCCAAGACCGACCGGCTGATCGAGATCGGCGGGATCGAGCTCCTCAACCACATCCCGTCGGGCCGCGAGTTCCACCGCTACGTCAACCCGCAGCGGCCGGTCTCGGAGGGCGCGTTCCGGGTCCACGGCCTCTCCGACGCCTTCCTCGCCGACAAGCCGCTCTTTTCGCAGATCCTGCCCGACTTCCTGGACTTCTGCGGCGACGCGACCCTGGTGATCCACAACGCCGCCTTCGACGTCGGCTTCCTCAACGCCGAGTATGCCCGCCTCGGCGACAAGGCGCCGCCGGCGATCGAGCTCGCCTCCGTCGTCGACACGCTCGCCCTCGCCCGCCGCAAGCATCCGGGCGCGGCCAACAACCTCGACGCCCTGTGCTCGCGCTACGGCATCGACAATTCCCGCCGCACCAAGCACGGCGCGCTCCTCGACGCGCAGATCCTGGCCGAGGTCTATATCGAGCTCCTGGGCGGCAAGCAGACGACGCTCGGGCTGACGGTCGAGGGCCATGCCGGCCCGGCCGGTCCGTCGTTGCGCGCCGCACCGGTCGCGCACGGCCCCCGCCCGACCCGCAGCCGCCTCACCGAGGCCGAACTGGCGGCGCATGCCGCCTTCACGGCGGGGTTGGGGGAGAAGGCGATCTGGCGGGATTACCTGGGCGAGGCGGGGTGAGGATTCTGCGTGGACCAGGTGTCGCGGCCAGCGTGACAAATTTCATCGGTTCGTCGCATGAAGGTACTCACGTTTCACGGCAGCGCCCTCGGCGATCTCCGGGCCTTTCCGCCTGCGGCGCGCCGTGACGCGGGTTATCAACTCGACAAAGTCCAGCACGGGCTGATGCCGAGCGACTGGAAGCCGATGCCCACGATCGGGATCGGCGTGCAGGAAATCAGGATACGGGACGAGTCCGGCGCGTTTCGGGTGATCTATGTCGCCAAGTTCGCCGACGCGGTCCACGTGCTACACTGCTTTCAGAAGAAGACACAGAAGACGAGCACCGCGGATCTGGATCTGGCGGCCAAACGCTATGCCGATCTCGCCAGGGAGCTGGGCCGATGAGCGATGACGGTTTCGCAAGCGTGTGGGATGCCATTGAGGACACGCCCGCGGATGCGCAGACGATGAAGCTGCGTTCCGCCCTGATGATGGCCCTGGATCGACACATCCGGGCGAAGGAGTGGACGCAGGGCGAGGCGGCGCGCCGGCTGGGTGTGACGGAACCGCGCGTCGCGGACCTCCTGCGCGGCAGAATCACCCTGTTTTCACTCGATGATCTCGTCGCTCTGCTGACCGCGGTCGGTTTGCATGTCGAGGTTCGCGTCTCTGATGCGGCCTGATGCAACTCGCTCGCAAGGCCAGCGGTCAGCGCGGAGAAACACTCGCGACCATCACGGATCCCCGTACAGCCCGTCGAGGAAAGCCTTGTCGGCGGGTCGAGGATTCGGGCCGGCTCGTTCCCGGAGTTGACGCGCGAAGGCGATCGACTGGGCCACGAGGTCGAGCTTGTGCTTCTCGCGGTCGATCTCGCCGCGCAGGGCTTGCCGCACCGCCTCGGTCTTGGTGACACGCTTGTGCGATGCCAATTCCTGGGCGAGCGCATCGACCTCCGGATCCTTGACGAAGAGAACCATGTCGATCCCAGATGGATAGGGAGGATGCCCGGTGAGGATATCCAGAGCGGGGCGTCGGGCCAAGCCGGACGGCGAAGGACGAGATCGTCGCTGATGTCCGTGCAACTATCCGGTGAAAGCGGCGCTCCCACCTCGGATCGACCGCCGCGAAACAGCGCAGCGGAGCATCCAGGAGCATCGTCGCGAAGGAAGAGCAGGGTGAGGCGCGCACTGGCGTACGCCCTGGCGGCGGCCGGAGCGCTCCTCCTGATTCTCGCCGGGCTGCCGATCCTCCTCGTGGGATGGATGCTGTGGAGCGACGACCGGGTCGGTGCGTTCCGCGACGCGGCGAATGCGAACCTGCCCGGTCTGAGCGTCACGCTCGAGCGCCGGTTCGCCCATCCCTTCCTGGCGGAATATCACCGCAGCCTGACGGTGACGCAGGCGAATGGCGGTGAGGCCAGGCTCGACATCGGCATGGATACGGGCGGATTGGCCCACGTCCGGGTCTGCCGCTCCGGGACCGGCATCATCCTCGTCCACGACGGGTTGGACACCACCGAGATCGCGACGGGGACGACCGTGCCTTCGCTCGCGCGCCGACCGGCCTTCACGGAGACGTGCCCGGAGTTTCTGGGAGCCTTCGACGTGGATGCGAAGCGCGATCTCGCCTTCATACCGGCGGTGCCGACCCTGAAGGAGAATTATCGGCCCTGATGCCGTCGCGATGCCGGCTCGGCGTGACGACCGGGCGCGTTCGGCCCGGGCATCGTTCCGCTATTCGTCGCCGGAGACGTTCCGGGGGCCCGGAACGTCTTCGAGACGCGATGTCTACTCCGCCGCCTTCATATAGCTCTCCACCGGCGGGCAGGCGCAGACGAGGTTCCGGTCGCCATAGGCGTTGTCCACCCGGTTGACCGGCGGCCAGTACTTATCGACCCGGAAGGCGCCGGCCGGGAAGCAGGCAGCCTCGCGGGAATACGGCCGCTCCCAGGGGCCGATCAGGTCTTCCACCGTGTGGGGCGCGTTCTTGAGCGGGTTGTCGGCCCGGTCCATCCGGCCCTCCTCGATCGCCCGGATCTCGTCCCGGATCGCCAGCATGGCGTCGCAGAAGCGGTCGATCTCGCCCTTGGTCTCGGACTCGGTCGGCTCGATCATCAGGGTGCCGGCCACCGGCCAGCTCATCGTCGGCGGGTGGAAGCCGCAATCGATCAGGCGCTTGGCGATGTCCTCGACGCTGATGCCGGCGCTCTTCATCAGCGGACGGGCGTCGATGATGCATTCATGCGCCACCCTTCCATGGGTGCCGGTGTAGAGCACGTCGTAGGCCCCGGTGAGGCGCTTGGCGATGTAGTTGGCGTTGAGGATCGCGATGCGGGTCGCTTGCGTCAGCCCGCGCCCGCCCATCAGCAGGCAGTAGCTCCACGAGATCGGCAGGATCGCCGCCGAGCCGTAGGGCGCCGCCGAGACCGAGAACTCGCGCCCGTCGGTCTCGACGTGGCCGGGCAGGAACGGGATCAGGTGCGCCTTGACGCCGATCGGCCCCATGCCGGGCCCGCCGCCACCGTGCGGGATGCAGAAGGTCTTGTGCAGGTTGATGTGGCTGACATCGGCCCCGATGTCGCCGGGCCTCGCGAGGCCGACCAGCGCGTTGAGGTTGGCGCCGTCGAGATAGACCTGGCCGCCATGGGCGTGGGTGATGTCGCAGATCTCCCGCACCGCCTCCTCGAACACCCCGTGGGTGGACGGGTAGGTGATCATGCAGGCGGCGAGGTTGTCGCCGTACTTCTCCGCCTTGGCGCGGAGATCGGCCACGTCGACGTTGCCGTTGCGGTCGGCGCCGACCACCACCACGGTCATGCCGCACATCTGCGCCGAGGCCGGATTGGTGCCGTGGGCCGAGGACGGGATCAGGCAGATCGTGCGGTGCCCCTCCCCGCGCGACAGGTGGTAGGCACGGATCGCCAAGAGGCCCGCATACTCGCCCTGCGCGCCGGAATTCGGCTGCATCGAGATCGCCGCGTAGCCGGTGATGTCGGCGAGTTTCTGCGAGAGATCCTGGATCATCTCGGCGTAGCCCTCGGCCTGGTCCTTCGGCGCGAAGGGGTGCAGCTCCGAGAATTCCGGCCACGAGATCGGCAGCATCTCGGCCGTGGCATTGAGCTTCATCGTGCAGGAGCCGAGCGGGATCATCGCCCGGTCGAGGGCGAGGTCCCGGTCGGCGAGGCGGCGCATGTAGCGCGTCATCTCGCTCTCGGCCCGGTTCATGTGGAAGATCGGATGGGTCAGGTACTCGGACGTCCGCATCAGGCTGGCCGGCAGGCGCGGCTCGGGCCAGGATTCGTCATACGTCAGCGCGTCGCCCCCGAAGGCGCGCCACACCGCCTCGATGATGTCGGGCCGGGTGCGCTCGTCGACGGTGATGCCGATGCGGTCGTTGCCGATCTTCCGCAGGTTGATCCCGTTGGCGACGGCGTTCTTCAGGATCACGCCCTGGAACGGCCCGACCGTCACGTTGATCGTGTCGAAGAAGGCGTCCGGATGGGTCTCGAAGCCGAGCTGGTTCAAGCCCGCGGCGAGGCGCGTCGCGTCGCGGTGGATGCGCATCGCGATCGCCTTGAGCCCGCGCGGCCCGTGGAACACCGCGTACATCGAGGCGATGACCGCGAGCAGCACCTGGCTGGTGCAGATGTTCGAGGTCGCCTTCTCGCGCCGGATATGCTGCTCGCGGGTCTGGAGCGAGAGCCGGTAGGCGCGGTTGCCGCGGGAATCGACCGAGACGCCGACGATGCGGCCCGGCAGCGCGCGCTTGTGGGCGTCGCGGGTCGCCATGTAGGCGGCGTGCGGGCCGCCATAGCCCATCGGCACGCCGAAGCGCTGCATCGAGCCGACCGCGATGTCGGCGCCCATCTCGCCCGGAGGCTTGAGCAGGGTGAGCGACAGCGGATCGGCCGCCACCACGGCGATGGCGCCGGCGTCATGGAGCTTGGCGATCACGTCGGTGAAGTCGTGGGCCGCGCCCTCGACGCCC
This sequence comes from Methylobacterium sp. EM32, assembly GCF_040593685.1. Classification (NCBI taxonomy): domain Bacteria; kingdom Pseudomonadati; phylum Pseudomonadota; class Alphaproteobacteria; order Hyphomicrobiales; family Methylobacteriaceae; genus Methylobacterium; species Methylobacterium sp. EM32. The sequence goes on from NZ_JBEXZS010000179.1 coordinate 17,900, forward strand.
GGATATTGGAAGATCGCGCCGAACACCGCCTTGGGATCGAGGTCGGCAAAGGGGTCGCCGACGACGATCCGCCAGCCGAACGGCTCGGCCCGGGTCTTCAGGACCGCGATGGTCTGCGGCAGGCACTGCGCGTCGACGAAGAAGGTGTCGGGCTTCGCCGTCGCGATCCGGCGCGCCATGCCCATCGCCTCGGCGGCGGCGGTCGCCTCGTCGAGAAGCGAGGCGTTGGCGATGTCGAGCCCGGTCAGGTCGCTGACGCAGGTCTGGAAATTCAGTAGGGCCTCGAGCCGGCCCTGGCTGATCTCGGGCTGGTAGGGCGAGTAGGCCGTGTACCAGGCCGGGTTCTCGAAGATGTTGCGCTGGATCGCCGGCGGCATCGTGGTGCCGTGGTAGCCCTGGCCGATCAGCGAGGTCAGCAGCTTGTTCTTGTTGGCGGTGGCGCGCAGGCGCTCGATCGCCCGCCGCTCCGACAGGGCGGCGCCGAACTCGGTCGCTTCCGTCTGCCGGATCCCCGCCGGCAGGGTCTCGTCGATCAGGGCGTCGAGGCTCTCAGAGCCGACCACCTCCAGCATGCGGGCGATCTCGTCCACCGACGGGCCGATATGGCGGCGGTTGGCGAAGTCGTAGGGATCGTACTTGTCCATCGGCATGGGAGGTTTTGCCCTGATCGGAGCCGCGTGGGGCGGCTCGAAAGCGAGCGGCGGAGCTCATCGGAGCTCCGCCCGTCGAGAGTGTCAGCTTGGGATGTCGGCCCGGGACATCAACCGACGAAGGCGCGGTAGGCCGCCTCGTCCATCAGCCCGTCGAGCTGGGACGGATCCGAGAGGCGCACGCGGTAGAGCCAGCCCTCACCCTGCGGATCGGTGCCGACGCTCTCCGGGCTTGCCACCGCGGCTTCGTTGACCTCGGTCACCTCGCCGTCGACCGGCGCGTAGACGTCGGAGGCGGCCTTCACCGATTCCACCACCGCGGCGGCGGCGCCCTTGGTTAGCGTGGCGCCGACCTTCGGCAACTCGACGAAGACGAGGTCGCCGAGCTGCTCGGCGGCATGGTCGGTGATCCCCACCGTCGCCACGTCGCCCTCCAGGCGCAGCCACTCGTGCTCGTCGGTATATTTCAGCATGTTGACGCTCTCCCGTATCAGGAACGCTTGAAGCCGGCGGGGCGGAACGGCAGCGGCACCACCGCGCAGGGCAGGCGCTGGCCGCGCACCTCGGCGAAGACTTGGGTGCCCGGCACCGCGAGCGCGCGCGGCACCATCCCCATGGCGATCGGCCCCTCCAGGCTCGGCCCGAAGCCGCCGGAGGTCACCCGGCCGACCGCCTCGGACCCGTCGGCGGAGCCGTAGAGGGCGGCGCCCGCCCGCACCGGGGTGCGCCCCTCCGGCCGCAGGCCGACCCGCAGGCGCGCCGGGCCGTCGGCCAGTTCGGCCAGAATGCGCTCGGCGCCGGGGAAGCCGCCGGCCCGGGCGCCGCCGCGGCGGCGCACCTTCGGGATCGCGAAGGACAGGCCGGCCTCGACCGGCGAGGTCTCGTGGTCGATGTCCGAGCCGTGCAGGCACAGGCCCGCTTCGAGACGCAACGAGTCGCGGGCGCCGAGGCCGATCGGCTTGACCTCGGGATCGGCGAGCAGCGCGCGGGCGAGCGCCACGGCGGACTCGGCGGGCAGCGCGATCTCGAACCCGTCCTCGCCGGTATAGCCGGAGCGCACCACGACGCCGTCCTCGCCCCGGAACGCGACTGGGCGCGCATCCATGAAGCGCATCTCGGCGACGACGGGCAGGTGGCGGGCGAGCGCCGCTTCCGCCCCCGGGCCCTGGAGCGCGATCAGCGCCCGGTCGCTCGGCTCGACGCTGCATTCGGTACCGATCGCATCGAGCAGGTGGGCGAGCCCGGCGGCCTTGTTGGCGGCGTTGACGATCAGCAGGTAGTGGTCGCCCAAGTTGGCGAGCATCAGGTCGTCGAGGATGCCGCCGCCCTGCGTGGTCAGGAAGCCGTAGCGCTGGCGCCCGGCGCCCAAGCCCACCACGTCGATCGGCAGCACCGTCTCCAGGGCGCGGGCGGCGTCGCCGAGATCGTCGGAGCGGGCCCGCACGGCGATCTGGCCCATATGAGAGACGTCGAACAGCCCGGCCGCCTTGCGGGTGTGCAGGTGCTCCTTGAGCAGCCCGAGCGGGTATTGCAGCGGCATCATGTAGCCGGCGAACGGCACCATCCGGGCGCCGACCTCCTGGTGCAGCGCGTGCAGGGGAGTCTGGAGCAGGCTGAGGCCGGAGGCCGTGTCGGCAGTCATCGTCTGCGGTGTCCCGAGGCATGCGCGGGCACGGATGGGCCAGCAACCCCGCATCCCCGGCCGACGCGGTCTCGACGAGGGGAGAGCGATGGGGAGGCCGGCCCCGCACGGCCCGACTCGCGCGGGACCTTAGGACAAAGGTGCCATTGACGCTACCCGCCGGGCGTTGCCGAGCGCGCGATGCCAAGGAGTCGGATCTTCCGGCGCAACCGGTAGCCGGCTGCCGAACGGTGCCGCTTCACTTCCCGTCTTGCGGCAAGATCGACCGCTTATGACCAATCCTGAGAAAATGTTTTGCGTTGACACCCGAACCAGCGGCAAACGAAGCAGCTTCTGCCGCGACCGGGGAATTATCCTGGCGCCATCTTTCGGGAGGATGAAGGCCATGAGCGCGAGCGCCAAGCCGGTCAACGAGAACGAGCGCACCAGCAACCAGGCCGGTGGTCAAGCGATCCTGGGTCCGCGCGGCGTGGCGGATCCGGATCCGGCCGAGACCGCGGACTGGCTCGCCTCGCTCGAATCGGTCCTTCGCCACGGCGGCGCGGCCCGGGCCCGCTTCCTGCTCGACCGGCTGGAGCAGAAGGCGCGGGAGATCGGCGTCGTCGAGGAGGCGCCGCCCTACTCGCCCTACCGCAATACCATCCCGCTGGAGAAGCAGCCGCCCTATCCAGGCGACCTCGCGGTCGAGGAGCGCCTCACCTCGATCATGCGTTGGAACGCCCTCGCGATGGTGGTACGGGCCAACATGGCCTATGGCGAGCTCGGCGGCCACGTCGCCTCCTACGCCTCGGCCGCCGAGATCTTCGAGCTCGGCTTCAACCACTTCTTCCAGGCCGGCGACGCCTCGGGTGCGGGCGCCGACCTCGTGTTCTTCCAGCCGCATTCGGCGCCCGGGGTCTATGCCCGCGCCTTCCTGGAGGGGCGGCTCTCCGAGACCAACCTGAAGCATTACCGCCAGGAGATCGCCGGCGAGGGCCTGTGCTCCTATCCCCATCCCTGGCTGATGCCCGAATTCTGGCAGGTGCCGACCGGCTCGATGGGCATCGGGCCGATGAACGCGATCTACCAGGCGCGCTTCATGCGCTACCTGAGCGACCGGGGGCTCGCCGACACCGCCGGCCAGCACGTCTGGGGCGTGTTCGGCGACGGCGAGATGGACGAGCCGGAATCGATCGGCGCCCTGACGCTGGCGGCCCGCGAAAAACTCGACAACGTCACCTTCGTCATCAACTGCAACCTGCAGCGCCTCGACGGGCCGGTGCGCGGCAACGGCCAGATCATCCAGGAGCTGGAGAGCGTCTTTCGCGGTGCCGGCTGGAACGTCGTCAAGGTGCTGTGGGGCTCGGAATGGGACGCGATCTTCGCCCGCGACACCAACCACGCCCTCTTGCGCCGCTTCGCCGCCACGGTCGACGGCAAGTACCAGACGCTGGGTGCCAAGGACGGCGCCTACAACCTCGCCCACTTCTTCGGCGAAGATGAGGAGGTGAAGGCGCTCGTCTCCCACATGTCGGACGGCGACGTCGACAAGCTCAAGCGCGGCGGCCACGATTTCCGCAAGCTCTACGCGGCCTTCGCGGCGGCCAAGGCCGCTAAGGGCCGCCCGACCGTGATCCTGGCCAAGACCAAGAAGGGCTACGGCATGGGCGGCGCGGGTGAATCGCGCATGACCGCCCACCAGGCGAAGAAGCTCGATACCGATGCGCTGAAGGCCTTCCGGGACCGCTTCGCCCTGCCGCTCACCGATGCGCAGGTCGAGGGGCTGGAATTCTACAAGCCCGACGAGAACAGCCGCGAGTTGCGCTACCTGCGCGAGCGGCGCGAGAAACTCGGCGGCTTCCTGCCCAGGCGCCGGCGCACCGCCGCCCACGTCGTGGTGCCGGACCTCTCCACCTACGCCGGCTTCGCGCTCGAGGCCGACGGCAAGGAAATGTCGACGACCACCGCGGCGGTGCGGCTGTTCAGCAGCCTGATCAAGCACAAGGAGCTCGGGCCCCGTGTCGTGCCGATCGTCGCCGACGAGGCGCGCACCTTCGGCATGGCCAACCTCTTTCGGCAGGTCGGCATCTACTCGCCGCTCGGCCAGCTCTACGAGCCGGAGGATGCCGGCTCGATGCTCTACTACAAGGAGTCGCGCGACGGGCAGCTTCTGGAGGAGGGCATCACCGAGGCCGGGGCGATCTCGTCCTGGGCCGCGGCCGCGACCTCTTACAGCGTCCACGGCCTCGCGATGCTGCCGTTCTATATCTACTACTCGATGTTCGGCTTCCAGCGCGTCGGCGACCTGATCTGGGCGGCGGCCGACCAGCGCGCCCGCGGCTTCCTGATCGGCGCCACGGCCGGCCGCACCACCCTTGGCGGCGAGGGCCTGCAGCACCAGGACGGATCGAGCCACCTCGTCGCCGCGACGATCCCGAACTGTCGCGCCTATGACCCGGCCTTCGCCTACGAGATGGCGGTGATCCTCGATCACGGCGCTCGCGACATGATGGAGCGCGACGTCGACGCGTTCTACTACGTCACGGCGATGAACGAGAACTACGCCCAGCCGTCGATGCCCGACGGCGTGCGCGACGGGATCATCCGTGGGATGTATCGTTTCGCCGGCTACGGAAATGGTGAGCCGGCTATTCGACTGCTGGGCTCGGGAGCGATCCTGCCGGAGGTCATCGCTGCGGCCAAGATCCTCGTCGAGGAATGGGGCATCGCCAGCGAGGTCCACAGCGTCACGAGCTTCAGCGAACTCGCCCGCGAGGCTCGCGAGGTCGAGCGCGCGAACCGGCTGAACCCGGGCCTGCCGCAAAAGCGCAGCCTCGTCGAGGAGTCGCTGCCCGGCTCCGCCCCGGTCGTCGCCGCCACCGACTACGTCCGCGCCTACCCGCAGCTGATCGCGACCGCGATCCAGGCCCGCTACGTCACGCTCGGCACCGACGGTTTCGGCCGCAGCGACACCCGCAGCGCTTTGCGCGCCTTCTTCGAGGTCGACCGGCACCACGTCGCGGTGGCGGCGCTCGCGGCGCTCGCCGATGAGGGCAGCTTCGACCGGGCGAAGGTGGCGGAGGCGGTGGCCCGCTACGGCCTCGGCCCGAACCGGCCGGCGCCCTGGACGGTGTGAGAGGCCCGATCGACCACGGGAGGGTGCCGTTCGGGGCGCCCTCCCTGGGTATCCCGCCCTTCGCCGCGGACTTAAGCACGAACCTCCCACCCGCCTCACGGGATTGACGCCCCGGGCAAGACGCGGCCTGATCCCCCTCAATGCCGGCACGAAGCACCGGCTCCGAGGGAGAGGCACCGGATGGCGCGAGGCGCTGAGCAGGCCGTGGCGCTGAGCGTCGCGAGGACCGGCCTCGACGGACCCGCGCCCGACGATCCCGTGCGCGCGCGGCTCGACGCCCTGCGCACCGGCCTGGAGGCGGGGCTGATCGGGTCGTCCGGCCTCGTCGAGCGGCTCCTGATCGGGCTTCTCACCGGCGGGCACCTGCTGATCGAGGGGGCGCCGGGCCTCGCCAAGACCCGTGCGGTCAAGCGCCTCGCCGACGGGCTCGACACGGGCTTCGCCCGCATCCAGTGTACCCCCGACCTGATGCCCGCCGACCTCACCGGCACCAATGTCTGGCGGCCCGACGGCGGCCGGTTCGAGTTCCTGGCCGGTCCCCTGTTCCACTCCCTGGTGCTGGTCGACGAGATCAACCGGGCGCCGCCCAAGGTGCAATCGGCGCTGCTCGAGGCCATGGCCGAGCAGCAGATCACGGTGGCGGGCACCACCCATCCCCTGCCCGATCCCTTCATGGTGGTGGCGACCCAGAACCCGATCGAGCATGCCGGCACCTTCCCGCTGCCGGAGGCGCAGCTCGACCGATTCCTGCTCCACGTCGTGGTCGAGATGCCGGACGAGGCGTCCGAACGCCGCATCCTCGATCTCGTCGAGGGCGAGATGACCGAAGCCGTCGCCCCGATGCCGGTGCGCCTCACGGCCGAGGAGCTGCGGACTGCCCGCGCCGCGGCGCTCAAGACTCATGTCTCCCCGGCGCTCAAGGACTTTCTGGTCCGTCTCGTCGCCGCCACCCGCGGCGGGCCGGCGGCGCCGGATTTGCGGGCTGCCATCGAGCACCCGGTCTCGCCCCGCGGCACCCTGGCGCTCATGCTCGCCGGCAAGGCCCGGGCCTACCTGCACGGGCGCGACCACGTCGTGCCGGACGACGTCGCGGCGCTCGCCGGCGATGCCCTGGCGCATCGCCTCGCCCTGACCTGGCGCGCCGCCGCGGAAGGGCAGACCGCCCGCGCCCTGGTCGCCGGCCTGCTCGACCGGGTGCACCCGCTCTGAGGATGCTCGCCACCGTGGCACGGCCGCTCTCCGAGTCCGATCCGTTCGCCCAGCCCGGCATCGCCCTCGAGGCCGGTACGCTCATGGGCCTGCGCCACCTCGCCCGCCGCGGAAACGGTGCGACGACGCGGGGCCGGTCGGGGCTGCCGGGCGGCCTCGTCACGCGCCGGCGCGGGCGCGGTACCGAGCCCGATGACGTGCGGCCCTGGGCCGAGGGCGACGACGTGCGCCACATCGACCGCAACGCCACCGCCCGCACCGGTACGCTGCACGTGCGCACCCACCACGAGGAGCGAGACCGCGCGGTGGTGCTGCTGGCCGATTTCCGGCCCTCGATGCTGGTCGGCACCCGCCGCTCCTTACGCTCGGTCGCGGCCGCGGAGGCCCTGGTGCTGCTCGGCTGGCGCATCGCCGGTGATGGCGGCCGGGTCGGGCTCTGCGTCGCGGGCGCGGAGCCGGTGGCGCTGCCGCCCCGAGGCGGCGGGAGGGGGATGGCGGCCCTGTGCCAGGGCCTCGCCCGGGGGCATGCGGGCGCCCTCGCGGCCCCCCTTCATGCCGATCCGCCCCTGAGCCCGGTCCTGGAGCGGGCGCGGGCGCTGCTGCCGGCGGGCGGGCACCTGGTGCTGGCGAGCGCCCTCGATTCACCCGGCGACGGCTTTTCGGACACCCTCGCGGCGCTCGCCGAGCGGATCTCCGTGAGCCTGATCCTGGTGAGCGACGCCTTCGAGCGCATCGCCCCGCCCGGCCTCTACCCCTACGCCGCGCCGGACGGCCGCCGCAGGACCGCCAGGATCTCCGGACGAGGGCGGCCGGCGCCGGAGGACCGCCTCGCGGCCTATGCCCGCCTCGGCCTCGCCTGTCTCCGCCTCGACACCGAGACGGGCCCCGAAGGCTTCGCCCCGCTGATGGAGCGGCTCGATGCCGTGCTGTGAGGCCGCGCTCTCAAGCCTGCGCGGCCTGCACGCCCCGCCCGATCCGGGGCTGGTCCGGCCCGAGGTGCTGACCGCCATCGCCCTCGGCCTGGCGCTCGCCGGCCTCGCGGCCTGGCTCCGGCCGCGCTGGGGCGCCCGCCCGATCCGCCGGGCGGCGCTCGCCGAACTCGCCGCCGCCCGCGCCCTGCCGCTCCCTGAGCGCCGCGTGGCGCTGGCGCGGTTGAGCCGGCGGCTCGCCCGCAGCCTCGGGGTCGAGGGACCGGCGGGGCTCGACGCGCGCTTCCGCACCGACTTCTTCGGGAGCGGGCCCGGCCGGGCGCTGACCGACGACCTCTACGCCCCGGGCCCCGCCCCCGATCTCGCCGCGGCGGAGGCCGGCCTCGCCCGCCTCCTCGCGCGCCTGCGGGCTTGAGACCCGACGATGGCCGGCCTCGCCTCCCTCGATTTCGCCGCACCGCTGGCCGGGCTGCTCCTGCCGCTGCCGCTCCTCGCCGCGCGCCTCCTGCCGCCGCGCTCGGGCGGCAGCGGGGCGCTCGCGGTGCCGCCCTCCCTCGTCGCCGGGCTCGATCGCGGCGGGCCGCTCACCGTCGGTGCGCGCGGGCGCGCGGCTCTGACTTGGCTGCTCTGGGTCGCCCTCGTCGCGGCGCTTGCCGGCCCGCGTCTGGTGCTGCCGGGCGCGGCGCTGCCGGCCTCAGGAAGAGACATCGTGCTCGCCCTCGACCTGTCGGGCAGCATGGAGCGGATCGACTTTTCCCTCGACGGGCGCACCACCTCGCGGCTCGCGGCGGTCAAGCGCGTCGGGGCCGAGTTTATCCGCCGCCGGGCCGGCGACCGGGTCGGCCTCGTGATCTTCGCCGACCAGGCCGACGTCGCTGCCGCACCCTCCTTCGACACCCGCGCCGTTGCCCGGGCGCTGGAGGAGGCGCGGATCGGTCTCGTCGGCCGCTCGACCGGCATCGGCGACGGGCTCGGCCTCGCCTTGAAGCGCCTCGACGCCTTGCCGGGCCCGGCGAAGGTGGTGGTGCTGCTCTCCGACGGCGCCAACAATGCTGGCCAGACCACGCCGCGGGACGTGGCCGTGCTCGCCCGCGACCTCGGCATCCGGGTGCACACCATCGCGCTCGGCCCCCGCGACCTCGCCGACGCGAACGGCGAGCAGGACGTGGTCGATTCCGAGGCGCTTCGCGACGTGGCGGCGACGAGCGGCGGCCGCTTCTTCCGGGTGCGCACCACCGAGGACTTGGCGGGCGTGGCCGACAGCATCGACGCCCTGGAAGGCGGGCGCGACCGGGCCCCGCCGGTGCCCCTGCGCCGCGACCTGTGGCCGTGGCCGGGCGCGGTGGCGCTGCTCTCGGGCCTGGCGCTCCTGCTGACCCGGAGGGGGGCGTGACCGAGGCCTTCACCCTGCTCCGCCCCTGGTGGCTCCTCGCCCTGCCGCTCCTCGCCCTCCTGGCCTGGCGCGCCGCCCACCGCGCCGCACCCCTCGGCGACTGGGTCAAGGTCGTGGAGCCGCACCTGATGGCGGCGCTCCAGGCCCGCGGCGCGGTGCGGCCGGGGCGCCGCTCGAGCCAGGGGCTGCTGGTGGCGGCGGCCGCTCTCCTTACCCTCGGCCTCGCCGGCCCGGCCGTGGAGCGCCGCGACGTGGCGGGGTTCCGCAATCTCGATGCCGCGATCATCGCCCTCGACCTGTCGCGCTCGGTCGCTGAGGGCGGGCGCCTCGGCGAGGCGCGGGCGCTGGCTCAAGCGGTGGCTGAGGCCGCCGGCACCAAGGCGGTCGCGGTCATCGCCTACGCGGGCGACGCCTACCTCGTGGCGACGCCGACCACCGACCGCGACGCCCTGAGCACGATCCTGTTCGCCCTCGACGGCGCCACCGTGCCGGATCGCGGCAGCCACCCGGCCCGCGCCCTCGCGCTCGCCCGTCGCACCCTTGCCGAGGGCGCGGTGGTGACCGGCGACGTGGTGCTGGTGAGCGACGGCGGCGGCCTGGACGAGACGGCGTCCCGGGAGGCGGCGGCGCTCCGGGAGGAGGGCCACCGGCTGCACACCGTGCTGGTGACCGATCCCGCCCTGCCGCCGGAGGCGCCGCGGCCCGACGGCACCGGGCTCACCCGCCTCGCCGCCCTCGGCGGCGGCGCGGCCGGCAGCCTCGACGCGCCGGGCCCGGTCCTGGCCGCCATATCCGAGACGGTCGCCCGTCACCTCGCTGAGGGCGGCTACGCGGTGCTGGCCTGGCGGGATCTCGGCCGCTGGCTCGCCGGCCTCGCGCTGCTGCCGGTCCTGCTGCTCTTCCGGCGGAGCGCCTGATGCGGACCCCCCTCCTCGCTGCGGGCGGCCTCGTCCTGGCCGGGCTGATCGTCGAGCCCGCGGCGCTGGCCCGCCTCCTCCTCGCGGCCGGCCTGCCGGGCCCGGCCGCCGCCATCAGCGACGATCCGGCCTGGCGCGGCACCGCCCTCTACGCCGCCGGCCGCTACGCCGAGGCCGCCGCGGCCTTCGCGAGATTTCCCTACAACCGCGGCAACGCCCTGGCGCTCGCCGGCGACCTCAAGGGGGCGCTCGAAGCCTACGACGCGGCGCTCGCCCGCGACCCGGCGGACGAGGACGCGAAGGCCAACCGCGAGCTGGTGGCCCGCCTCCTCGACACGCCGGACGCCCCCGGCGGCCGCACCGCCGGACAGGCGAACGCGAAGGCCGATGCCGCCACCCGCTACGCCACCAAGACCGAATCCGACGCGGACGATCCCGGTACCGCCTCGACCGGCGACGGCCTCGCCGGCCACCGCGAGGCGTCGTCGGCCGCCGATTCACCGGGCAACTCGAAGGCCGCCCGCACCGGCCGGGCCGAGCAGCGGGCGGTCGATCCCGGGCGCGGCCAAGCGCGGGGCTCTGCCAGCGACGCGGAGGGCGGCGGGCGCCAGGGCGGCGGCAATGCCAGCGTGTCCGAGGTGGTGGAGCGCGAGGTGCGCCGGGTCTCCAAAAGCTTCGAATTGCGGGAGATCCGGCCCGACCGGCACTGGCTCGCGACCCTGACCGACGATCCCGGCCGCTTCGTCGCCCTGCGGATTCGGGCCGAGCAGACCCGCCGACGCGAGGCCGGCACCGCCGTGCAGCCGGGGAGCAACCCATGGTGAGGCGCGCCCTGATCGTATGGCTCCTGCTCGTCGCCTCGCCGGCGCTCGCCCTGGACGACGGCGACCTCGCGCTCACCGTCACCGCCGAGGTTCCGGGCGGGGCCGCGCCGTACCCGCGCGAGATGGTGCTGCTGCGCATCCGCGGCACCTACCGGGCGCAGATCGCGCTGGAGGACCTGCGCCAGCCGAGCCTGCCGCATTTCGGCTGGACCCAGCTCGGCCGCGACCGCTGGTTCCGCACCACGATCCAGGGCCAGGAGGCGCGCGGCTTCGAGCGCACCGTCGCGGTGTTTCCGCAAGGGGCCGGCCGCTTCGTCGTCGACCCCTTCGTGCATCGCCTGACCCTCGTCGATGGCGGCGAGCGCCGGCTGATCGAGGTGCGCTCGAACCCGCTGCCCCTCGATGTCGCGGCCTGGCAGGGCACGGGCGGGCCGGACGCGCCCGAGCCCTGGTGGCTGCCGGCGGAAGGCCTGACGGTGACCGATATCTGGGAGCCCGAGCCCGAGACGCTGAGGCTCGGCGAGCCGGCTCGCCGCACGGTGACGCTGGAGGCGCAGGGCCTCACCGCCGACGCCCTGCCGCCGCGGCCCACCTTGCGCACCCGCGGCATCCTCACCTTCGCCGGCCCGGTCGAGCGCCAGACCCGCATCACGCCTTCGGGCCCGGTGGCCCGGGTGACCTACCGCTGGGACGTGCGCCCGGGCGTGCCGGAGCCGATCACTCTCGCGGCGATCGCGATTCCGTGGTTCGACACCCGGGCGCGGGTGATGCGCGAGGCCGAGATCCCGGCCCGCATCGTCGGCGCCCGCGCGGCGGCGCCCGCGGCGGAGACGCCCCCTCCCCCGGCCTCGCCCTGGCGGGCGCTCGTCGCCGGGCTCGCCGCCTTCGGGCTGGGGTTGAGCGCCTGGGGCGTCTCGCGCCACCGCGAGGCGCCGCCCTTGCGGGCGCTCACGCGGGCGGCCCGGCGGCGCGACGCGCGCGGGTTCCACGCTGCCCTCAGCCACGCCGCCCGGCGCGACCCGGACCGCGCGGCGGCCTGGCGCGCCGATTCCGGCACCGGCCCGCGCCTCGCCGCCCTCGACGCGGCGTTGTTCGGGACGGGCGAGGCCCCGGTGCCGGACCTCGCCGGACTCGCCCGGGACCTCCGGTCGATCCGGGTCTCCGCCGCGAGGCCGGACGGCCTCGCCCCCCTCGACGGTCCACGGCCTCACGCCGGCTGAACCGAACCTGCCGCCGCGAGAAGGGGGTGCTCCGGCGGGAGGAGCCGGGCGCGGGTGGCATGGAAGGGGGTGCCGGCGGCAGCGAGAAAGTCCGCCGGCAGCGCGCCGTAGCGCGACAGCCGCGCCTCGACCGCGTCCCAGCCGACCGCTTCGGCGACCGCATAGGCGCGCAGGCCCTTCTCGATCCGCTCGTCGGTGTCGGCGAAGTTCGCGAAGTGCAGTGTCTCCCGATGCGGCATGTAGGCGAAGCGGATCGAGGGGCACAGGGCGAGGCGCCGGACAAAATCCCAAGTGAATCCGTCCACGGCGGCGGCAACGGAGGGCGCGACGACCGCGCATTGCTCCCAGCGGAAGAAGGCCTCGAACAGGTGAGCCCGCTCTGCCGGGCCCAGAGCCCGCATCCGGCGCACGGCGCGATGGCAGCGGTTCAGCGCGTCGAGGAGGAGCGGATCGACGTAAGTGTCCGTCCCGGCTGTCTCGCCATGCGCCAGGGTGAAGCGGTAGGTGGCATAGACCTCGACGCAGACCTGCCGGCTGATCTCGCGAAACGCCTCCGCGAAGGCGGCCAGGGCTGCGAGCCGGGCGCGCCTGTATGCCGGCCGGTGCAGAGCCGCGAGCGACAGGCCCAACCCGATCCGCTTCCCCCAGGCGAAGTAGCCTCCGGCCCACAGAGCGCCGTGCGCGGCGAGCAGCGGGAAGGCGTGATTGCCTCCCGAGTGGCGGAAGAGGTGGTGGTAGACCACGGCCCGCTGCACGAGATCGCGGCTCGCGCCCGCCATCACCTCCGCCTCGTGCCGCGCCGCCGCGTAGGCCCGGTCGAGCCGTCCGGTCGAGCCCGGTGCCACCCCATCCGCCATGACCTGCTCCTGTTTAGGCTGCAGCCTAATTTGCACAGGGTGGCGCGGCCTGGTATTTTGTCAACGGTCTAATTAGGCAGGAGCCTAAATTGTCGGACGGCCTGCAGGTGATGGCGGAGGCGCTGGTGTCGCCGGTCCGGCGCAAGATCCTGGCCTATCTCTCGGCCGGTCCCCTGAGCGCCGGGGAGATTGCGGCGCGGTTCGATATCTCGAAACCGTCGCTCTCGGCCCATCTCTCGATCCTGTCGGCGGCGGGGCTGATCGTGGGCGCACGCCGGGGCAACCGGATCGATTACAGCCTGGTCGAAGACAATCTGGTCAACAAGCTCGGCGCCCTGGTTCAGGAGGTCTGCCCGGTCGCCGGCCCGCTGCGGCGCGAGGCTCGCCGCAAGGCGGCGCGCCGGACCCCACCGGGGGAGGAGTGAGCCAGACCGTCACGGTTGCCTCCACCGGCACCGAGCCTGCATACCGCCCGCTCGATGCCAGCTGAGGCCGCGACCGCCATGACCGACATTCCCCGCCTCGGCGCCCGCGTGATGGCGCTGATCGACGACCTCGCCCGCCATACCGACGAGCCTGGCCGGCTGACCCGGCTCTACCTCTCGCCGGCCCACCGGGCGACGGCCGAGGCGGTGCTCGGCCGGATGCGCGAGGCGGGGCTCGCGGCGCGAATCGACGCCGCCGGCAGCGTGGTCGGGCGGAGGGAGGGGCGGGAGCCCGGGCTGCCGGCCCTGGTGCTCGGCTCGCACATCGACAGCGTGGTCGATGCCGGGCGCTACGACGGCCCCCTCGGCGTGGCGGCGGGCCTCGTCGTCGCCGAGGAGCTGCGCGGGCTCGAGCTGCCCTTCGCCCTCGAGGTGGTGGCCTTCGGCGACGAGGAGAACGTGCGCTTCCCGACCTCGCTCTCGACCTCGAAGGCTTGGGCGGGGCAATACAAGATGGAGTGGCTGGAGGGCCGCGACGCCGCCGGCACCCCCTTGCGCGAGGCGCTGGTGCAGTTCGGCGGCGACCCGGACGGCATCCCGGCCCTCGTCCGGAGCCGCGACGCGATCGCCGGCTACCTCGAGATCCACATCGAGCAGGGCCCGGCGCTGGAAGCCGCGGTGCAGCCGGTGGGGGTGGTCTCCGGCATCGTCGGGCTCACCCGGGCCCGCTGCACCGTGACCGGCGAGGCCAACCACGCCGGCACCGTGCCAATGGGCCTGCGCCGGGACGCCCTCGCGGCCGCCGCCGAGATGGCGCTCGCGGTCGAGCGCCTGGGCGAGGCGGTGCCGGGCGCGGTCGCGACGGTGGGGGCGCTCAGCGTCGTACCGGGCGCCGTCAACGTGATCCCGGGCCGGGTCGATTTCAGCCTCGACGTGCGCGCGCCCAACGATTCCGACCGCCTGGGCCTGTTCGCGGCGATCGAGGCCGAGTGCCGGGTGATCGCACAGCGCCGCGCGGTGGGCTTCGGCTCCGAGACCTTCATGGACAACGCGGCGGTCGCCCTCGATCCGGGCTTCCAGGCCACGCTCGACCGGGCGGCGCGGCGCCTCGGCTTTTCCCCCCTGCTCCTGCCCTCCGGCGCCACCCACGACGCGGTGGCGATGGCGGCGCTCGGCCCTTCGGCGATGCTGTTCGTGCGCTGCCGCGGCGGGATCAGCCACAACCCGGCCGAATCGATCACCCTGGAGGATGCCGACGCGGCGACGCGGGTGCTTCTGGGGGCGGTACGCGATCTGGCGGGGCTGGAGCCGTGAGGGCTGGTCCGGTCCACGAGCGCAGGACCATGGACGCTTCATCCCTCCCACCCTCGACCTCATCCTGAGGTGACCGGCGATCGAAGATCGAATGGATCTTCGATCGCCGGGCCTCGAAGGAGGGCTCCAGTTGTCTCCGCGATTCCTGGAGGCCTCCTTCGAGGCTCGCTGCGCTCGCACCTCAGGATGAGGTCGCGGGTGGGATGAAACGAAAGCAGGCGAACGGTCGTGAGCCGCGAAAGACATCTTCGATGCAGCAGGACGAGATGACAGCCGACATCGTGGTGGTCGGCGGCGGGATGGTCGGGCTCTCCTCCGCCATCGCCCTGAAGGATCGCGGGCAGGACGTGGTCCTGTGCGATCCCGGCGAGGCGCGGGCGCGCACCTCCTACGGCAATGCCGGCGTGGTCAGCCGCGGCTCGATCCTGCCGATGTCGGGTCCCGCCCTGTGGGGCAAGCTGCCGGCCTACCTGCGCAACGCCGATCCGGGCCTTCGCCTGCGCCACGGCCATCTGCTGCGGGTGCTGCCCTGGGCAGCGCATTTCCTCGCGAGCGCCCGCACCTCCGCCTGGCGCCGGGCCGCCGACGCGCTGGCGCCGCTCACCGACGCCGCCTATCCGGAGCACCGGCGGCTCGCCGACCGGGCCGGCGTGCCCCACATCTTACGCGAATGCGGCTGGGTGAAGCTCTACCGGACGGAGGCCGCCTTCGCGGGAGCGGCCCTGGAGCGCGAGATCCTGAGCCGGCACGGCGTGCCGTTCGAGATATTCGAGGGTCCGGCGATCCAGGCGCTGGAGCCGGCGCTGATCCGTCCCTTCGCCCGGGCGATGCTGCTGCCGGAGACTGGCGCCGTCGGCGATCCCGGCGGGCTGGTCGAGGCCGCCGAGCGGCTCTTGTCCGGCCTCGGCGGACGGACCTTGCGCACCACCGTGAGCCGCCTGGACCTTCGGGCCGACGGCTGGCACGTCGTGCATCCGGGTGGGACGGTTCGGGCGCGCCAGGTGGTGCTGGCGACGGGGGCGGCGGCGCACGAGCTGTCGCGGCCCCTTGGCTACCGCTTCGCCTTCGCGGCCGAGCGCGGTTACCATCGCCACTATGCCCTGCATCCCGAGAGCCCGGCCCTCACCCGCCCGGTCTACGACACCGGCGCCGCCTCGATCTTGTCGCCGATGGGCGAGGGCCGGGTGCGGGTGCTCTCCGGCGTCGAGGTCGCGGACCGCCACGCCGAGCCGGATTACCGGCAGATCGAGGCCGCGGCACGGGAGGCCGCCGGCACCGTCCGCCTCGGCCAGCCCCTCGACAACCGGCCCTGGCTCGGCTCGCGCCCCTCGACGCCCGACGGCCTACCGGTGATCGGCCCCGCCCCGCGCCATCCCGGCCTGATCTTCGCCTTCGGCCACGGCCATATCGGGCTCTCCACCGGCCCGATTACCGGGCAACTCGTCGCCGACCTCGCCACCGGCCGCACGCCTGCGATCCCGATGGCGCCGTTCGCGCCGGGGCGGCTACTCGGCTGGCCGCGGTTGTAGGGGGAGGTGCTCGCTTAGAAGCCGGCTAACGATATAGTTTCCTGAGGAAAATATTCGGCTTCTCCGAGCATCACTCCTCGAAGCGGATGCCGATCTCGCAGCCGTGCTGGCGCACCACATCGCAAGCGCGCTCGGCATGGCCCTCGACCTCGAGCCGGATCCGCGGCGGCAGGCGGACCGGACGTTCGAGGGCGAGCTTGGCGCCGGACTTCGAGAGGTTGAGCACGAGGCAGGACATCGCCTCCACCGGTCCCGATCCCGGCGGCAGCACGACCCGGCCGGTCAGGGAGGTGCGCGTCCGCTCGTCGACCCGCCGCTCCTCGATGCCGACCAGCCACTCGTCGAGGCTGCCGGCGATCTCGGCGACGCCGGACGCCGTGGTCTGGACGTTGGTGCTGACCGCCCCGGTGGTGGCGCGCTGCTGCTCGCTCGCCGCCGCGGTCTCGGCGACGAAGCCCTGCACGGCGTCGACCGCACTGCTGATCGAGCCCAGGGCCGCGGCGACCTCGCGCGACACGGTCTGCATGGCGCCGATCTCGCCCGAGATCCGCCCCGTGGCGGCGCTGGCCTGGCCGGCGAGGTTCTTCACTTCCGCCGCCACCACGGCGAAGCCCCTTCCCGCCGCCCCGGCGCGGGCCGCCTCGATCGTGGCATTCAGCGCCAGCAGGTTGATCTGCTCGGCGATGGCGGTGATCGCCTCGACGACGCCGTTCATCGCCTGCGCCGCCACGTCGAGCCGGGCGGTGGCGGCGCCCGCCACGCCCATCCGCTCCTGGATCTCGCCGACCGCCTGCTGCGACTGGCCCATCCGGGTGGCGATCGACGCCGAGGTCCGGTGCATCTCCTCGGAGGCCTCGGCCACCGACTGGATCCGGGTCAGGGTCTGCTCCGCCGCCGCGATCGCGCGGGCCCGGATGGTCATGCTGTGGGTGACGTCGGTGGCGAACTTGATGACCTTGCAGGGACGCCCGTCGAGGTCGAGGACCGGCGTGTAGGTGGCCTGGATCCACACCTCCCGGCCGCCCTTGCCGACCCGCTGGTAGACCGCGGAGGCGTAGCGCCCGGCGCGGAGGGAGTCCCAGAATTCGGCGTAGCTGCGGCTCGCGGCGTAGTCGGGCGAGACGAACAGGCGGTGGTGGCGGCCGACGATCTCGTCGAGGCCGTAGCCCATCGCCTTCAGGAAGTGGCCGTTGGCATCGAGGATGGTACCGTCCATGTCGAACTCGATCACCGCCTGCGAGCGGAGCGCCGCCTCGATCTTGCCGGCGGTGTCGGCGGCGTGCTGCTTGGCGGCGGTGATGTCGGTGGCGTACTTGACGATCCGGAGCGTGCGCCCGGCGCCGTCGAGGATTGGGTTGTAGGTCGCCTGGATCCAGATCTCCGAGCCGTCCTTGGCCCGCCGCTTGAACTCGCCCGCCTGGTACTCGCCGCGGGCGAGCCTCGCCCAGAAGTCGCGGTAATCCGGCCCGGCGGCCGCGTCGCCGGTGAGGAACAGGCTATGGTGGCGGCCGACGATCTCGGAAAGGCCGTAGCCCGTCGCCGCGAGGAAGTGCGGGTTGGCGTCGAGGATCGTGCCGTCGGGGGCGAAGTGGATCACCGCCTGCGAGCGGTTGATCGCGGCGATCTGGCCGGCGGCGTCGGCCGCCGCCTGCTTCTCGGCGGTGATGTCGAGGGCGAATGTCACGATCCGGACCGGCCGGCCCCGGGCGTCGCGCATCGGGTTGTAGCTGGCGCGGATCCACACCTCGCGCCCGCCCTTGGCCAGGCGCCGGTACTCGGCGTTCTGGACCTCGCCTCGGCGCAAGGCGGCCCAGAACGCCTCGTAGGCGGGGTCCGCCGCCTCGGCGGGGTCGACGAACAGCCGGTGGTGGCGCCCGCGCACCTCGTCGAGGCGGTAGCCCATCAGCTCGAGGAATGTCTCGTTCGCCTCGGCGAGCAGACCGTCGAGCCCGAACGTCACGATGGCCTGCGAGCGCTCGATGGCGTCGAGCTTGGCGGCTTTGCTGGAGCGGTGCGCGAGGGCGAACATGGGGTGTCCCAGACGATCGTGGGCTTGTTCTCCTCCTTGAAGCACCATGCCCTTAACGCCGTCTCACGCAACGTCATCCCGCGTCAGGGAGCCGCACGCGTCGTGCTCAGGGGCGGGCCAGCATCTCGCGGATGCGCGACGCCAGGGCCTCGACCACGAAGGGCTTGGTCAGCACCTGCATTCCGGGCTCGAACTGCCCGGTGCCGAGGGCCGCGTTCTCGGCGTAGCCGGTGATGAACAGCACCTTCAGGCCGGGCCGCCGCGCCCGGCCGGCATCGGCCATCTGGCGCCCGTTCATGCCGCCGGGCAGGCCGACATCGGTGACGACGAGGTCGATCCGCGCGTCCGATTGCAGCACCTTGAGGCCGGCCGCGCCGTCGGCCGCCTCGATCGCCGTGTAGCCGAGATCCTCCAGCACCTCGGCCACCAGCATCCGCACCGTCGGCTCGTCGTCGACGATCAGCACCGTCTCGCCCTGCTCCGCCCGGGGCGCCGCTGCCAGGGTCGCCGGCGGGCCTTCCGCCTCGCAGGCGCCGTGGTGGCGCGGCAGGACGAGGCAGACGCTGGTGCCGCGTCCGACCTCCGAGGTGATCCGCACCTGCCCGCCCGATTGCTGGGTGAAGCCGTAGATCATCGAGAGGCCGAGGCCCGTGCCCTGGCCGATCGGCTTCGTGGTGAAGAACGGTTCGAACACCCGGGCGATCACCTCGGGTGCCATGCCTGTGCCGGTATCGGCGACGCAGAGCGACAGGTAGTCGCCGGGCGGGATTCCGTGCCCGCGCGCCGCCGCCGCGTCGAGGCGCAGGTTCGCGGTCTCGATCGCGATGCGCCCGCCGTCGGGCATCGCGTCGCGGGCGTTGAGGCAGAGGTTGAGGAGCGCGTTCTCGAGCTGCGGCGGGTCGACGAGGACGGTCCAGGGGTCGGGGGCGCCGGTGACCGCGATCTCGATCGCCGGCCCGACGGTGCGCCGGATCAGTTCCTCCATCCCGGCCACCAGGCGGTCGACGTCGGTCGGCCGCGGGTCGAGGGTCTGGCGGCGGGAGAAGGCGAGGAGCCGGTGGGTGAGTGCGGCCGCGCGCTTCGCGGCGCCTTGCGCCGCCGCCATGTAGCGCTCGACGTCCTTGAGCCGGCCCTGCTCGATGCGGGTCTGCATCAGTTCGAGCGCCCCCGAGATGCCGGCGAGCAGGTTGTTGAAATCGTGGGCGATGCCGCCGGTGAGCTGGCCCACCGCCTCCATCTTCTGCGACTGGCGCAACGCCTCCTCGGCCCGCATCAGCTCGGCGCTGCGCGCGGCCACCCGCTGCTCCAGGGTCTCGGTGAGCGCCCGCAGCATCGTGGTGGCGCGGTCGCGCTCCGCCTCGACGGCGCGGCGCTCGTTCACGTCGATGAGGACGCCGGGGAAGCTCAGCGGCGTGCCGTCGGGGGCGTGGTCGACCCGCCCGTTCGCCTCGAGCCAGTAATACTGGCCGTCGGCGCGCCGGGTGCGGTACTGGTGGGCATAGGCGCCGCCGCGGATCACCACCGCGTCGATCGCCGCGATCAGGCCGGCCCGGTCGTCCGGGTGCACCGTCTCGATCACCTGCTCCAGGCTCAGGCCCTCGCGGCCGAGCGCCGGATCGAGGCCGAAGCTGCGGGCGAAGGCCTCGTCGACGGTGAAGCGGTCGTTCGGCAGGTCCCAGAACCAGGTGCCGATGATCGCGCCGGCCGAGAGGGCGAGCTGGACCCGGTCGATGTTCTCCCGGGCGACCGCCTCGCTCTCGCGCAGGCGCCGGGTCGCGATCACCTGGGCGGTGGTCTCGTTGGTGAGGATGAACAGGCCGGCGACGCGGCCCTCGCCGTCGAGCACCCGCGAGTAGGAGAAGGTCCACCAGGTCTCGGCCTCGCCCCGGTCGGTGCCGAGCGTCCACGGCAGGTCGACGAAGCGCCGGCTGCGGCCGGCGAAGGCGTCGTCGATGATGGGCTTCGCCTGCTCCCAGCCATCGGCCCAGACCCGGTCGAAGCGCTCGCCCATCGCCCAGTCGAGCCGGGGGCCGAGCAGCGGGAAATAGGTCTCGTTGAAGAAGAAATGCAGGTCCGGCCCCCAGGCCAGGATCATGCTCTCGGGCGAGTTCAGCACCAGGCTCAACGCCGTGCGCAGGGATTCCGGCCAGGTCTCCGGGGGGCCGAGCGGGTGGCCGGACCAGTCGCGCGCACGGATCATCGCGGCCGCGCGGCCGCCGCCGGCCAGGAACGGAAGGGGGTCACTCATCGGCGTCGGCGGCGGGCTCACCTGGGGATCGGGCGCCGCTGCGACAGGGCCCCGGCGGGTCTCGGAATCCGGTCGCGGGTCCGGACGCCGCGCGGCGCCCGTGGCGCCCGGGAAGACCCGGCCCGGAGGATTCCGCCCCTTATTGCCCGAAGCAGCCGATTCGGCAAAGCCGTTCGGCGCGGGCGCCTCCGCCATGGCAGGCCGGCCGCGCTTTTGGCAGGATCGGCCGCACGCCTTCGACGAACCGGGACCCGCTTCGTCGAAAAAATGGCTCCAAGGAAAAGAGCTCCAAGGGAGGATCCGATGGCCCACTTCATCAACGACCGCGCCGCCCTGGTGGCGGAGGCGGTGGACGGGCTCGTCGCGGGCAGCGGCGGCCGGCTCGCCCGCCTCGACGGCGACCCGGCGATCCGGGTCGTGCTGCGGGCCGACTGGACTGCCGACCGCGTCGCGATCGTCTCGGGGGGAGGCTCGGGCCACGAGCCGGCCCATGCGGGTTTCGTCGGACGCGGCCTCCTCACCGCGGCGGTCTGCGGCGACGTCTTCGCCTCGCCCTCCGTCGACGCGGTGCTGGCGGGGATCCTGGCGGTGACCGGGCCGGCGGGCTGCCTCGTCATCATCAAGAACTACGCCGGCGACCGGCTGAATTTCGGGCTGGCCGCCGAGCGCGCCCGGGCCCTCGGGCTCGCGGTCGAGACCGTCACGGTCGCCGACGACGTCGCGATCCCGGGCGCCGCGCAACCCCGCGGCATCGCCGGCACGCTGCTGGTGCACAAGGTGGCAGGCCACGCCGCGGAAAGCGGCCGGCCGCTCTCCGAGGTCGCCGCGGCGGCGCGGGCGGCGAGCGCCGGGATCAGGTCCCTCGGCATCGCGGTCTCGGGCTGCACGATGCCGGGCGGCGTCGCGGAAACCCGCCTCGCCCCGGGCCAGGCCGAGCTCGGCCTCGGCATCCACGGCGAGCCCGGCATCGAGCGCATCGCCCTGCCGCCGGCCGCCGCCCTCGCCGGCCTGATGACCGGGCGCCTCGCCGCGGCGCTCCCGGAGGACGGGCCCCTCGCCCTCCTGGTCAACAACCTCGGCGGCACCACCGCGCTGGAGATGCAGGTGCTGACCCGCGCGGTGCTGGCGACGCCGCTGGGTGGCCGGGTCCGCCTGCTGCTGGGGCCGGCCGCCGCGATGACGGCCCTGGACATGCACGGCGCCTCGCTCTCGCTGATGCCGCTCGATCAGGCGACCGAGGCTGCGCTGACCGCCGCGACCGAGGTGCCGGCCTGGCCGCGCGCGGTCCCGGTCGTGGCGCCGGCGACGCGCCCCCTGCCCGACGGCCTCGCGCGGCAGGGCGAGGCCGCCCCCTCGCAGGATCCCGCCGTGGCGCAGGCGATCGCGGCGATCGGCACCGCCCTGATCGCGGCGGAAGGCGCGCTCAACGCCCTCGACGCGCGGGTCGGGGACGGCGACACCGGCACCACCTTCGCGGCGGCGGCGCGGGCCGTGCTCGCCGATCTCGACCGGCTGCCGCAGGCCGAGCCCGCCGCCCTGTGCCGCGCGCTCTCCGACCGTCTCGCCCGGGTGGCCGGCGGATCGAGCGGGGTGCTGATGTCGATCTTCTTCTCCGCCACGGGCGCCGGCCTCGCCGACGGGCTCGGCTGGCCCGACGCCCTCGCGCGCGGCGCGGCGCGGCTCCAGGCCCATGGCGGCGCGCGGCCCGGCGACCGCACCCTGCTCGACGCCCTGGTGCCGGCCCTCGCGGCCCTGCCCGACGGTCTCGACGCGGCGGCGCGGGCGGCGGAAGCGGGGGCCGCCGCTACCGCCCGGATGACCCGGGCCGGGACCGGCCGCTCGAGCTACCTCGCCGCCGCCGACCTCGCCGGGGTGGAGGATCCGGGCGCCGTCGCGGTGGCCCGCGCCTTCGCGGCCCTGGCCGCCGCGGCGCGGAGCGGCTGAGGCGAGGGGGCGAAGTCTCCGGGACGATCGGGCGCTGAACGTCCCTCTCCGGCGCGTGCGGCGGGTGTTTCGGACGATCCCGTTTGAAATCAGGTGCTGAGGCTCACGCTGCCGGCACGATGATCCGAAGACTAGCTTGATTGTGCTTGATCGACGTCCATATCCCCAACGTCATTCCGGAGCCGCGAAGGCGGCGCCCGGAATGACGCTGAGGGTGTCGATACTGTCGAGCGGGTCAGCCCAACCGGCACCGGATCCGAGCCCGACCCGTCGCCATCGTCACCTGTGATCGCCGGTCGCCACAGATCCTCTCGCAAGCGGGAGAGGAGGTCCCCACCAATCTCGTCAGAGCATGTTCCCGCGCATCCGTCCTGGCGCGCGGGATCTGTCGCGGCGCCTCAAGCGCCGCGGCGACCGCGGCGGGGCTTGGTCTCGTTCGTGGCCTCTTGCGCCTCGTCCGCCGGCTCCGGGGCAGACGGCTCGGCCGCCTCGACCGCGTCGTTGCCCTCCTCGTTCCGCACCGTGCGCCGCCGCTGCTGGCCGAGGCCGAGCGAGCGGGCCAGCTCGGAGCGCTGCTCCGAATAGCTCGCCGAGGTCATCGGGTAGTCGTGGGGCAGGCCCCACTTCTGGCGGTAGGCTTCGGGCGTCAGACCCCGCAAGGTCAGATGGCGGCGCAGGGTCTTGTACGACTTGCCGTCTTCGAAGCTGATCAGGTAGTCGTGGGTGATTGAGCGGCGGATCTCACCCGGGGTCGCCTTGGGATGAACCGGCTCGGGGAGGGCTTTGGTCCCCCGTGCCATCTCGTTCAGCGCGCCGTAGACGTCGGAGATCAGCTTCGGCAACTCTGCGCTCTGCAGATGATTGCTGCTGACATAGGCAGAGATGATGTCAGCTGTCAGCGTGACAATCTGTTCGTGAGTGTTAGCGGTCTCATCCATCCCGGCACGCTCTGAGAATCACTGGAATTGGGTGTCCTATCCTTAAGTTCGCAGCGACCGAAAATGCAAGGATTATCTGTTGATAAAAACCGCAAACTCGGACGAATCCACGGGTTGACGTAACAAGCGCATGCCGTGTCGACCTCCGTGCTGCCTGGCGGGCGGCGTTGCGGCCGGAACCGGGCGGTGCCGCCGGGGTTCTTCCGCCTGGTGTCCGGCAGGCCGGGCGGGGGAAATCCCGGATGCGCGTCGTCGTCGATTTGAACCGCTGCCAGGCCTATGCCCAGTGCTGCTACGCGGCGCCGGAGCGCTTCGTGCTGCGGGGCGACGAGATCCTGGTCTACGACCCGGCGCCGCCCGCCGCGGACCGCGCGGCCCTCGACCGGGCGGTGCAGGCCTGCCCGGTCCGCGCCATCCGGGTCGAGCACGAGGATGCGCCGGCGGAGCGCCCGGCGTGAGGGACGGCACGATCGCGATCGCCGGCGCCTCGCTGGCGGCCCTGCGTGGGGCGGAAGCCCTGCGGGCGAACGGATTTTCCGGCCGCCTGATTCTCGTCGGCGACGAGCCGCACCTCCCCTACGACCGCCCTCCCCTGTCGAAGCACATCCTCACCGGCGAGATCCCGCCAGGCGCCACCACCTTGCCGGGCGTCGGCGCCCTGCGGGCCGAGTGGCGCCTCGGCACGCCGGTCGCCGGCCTCGACCGGGCCGGCCGGGCGCTCCTCCTGGCGGATGGCGGGCGCGTCGCCTACGACCGGCTGCTGGTCGCCACCGGCGCCCGCGCCCGGCCCTGGCCGGCGCCCGGGGAGGCGCGGCTCGCGGGGGTCCACACCTTGCGCGGCCGGGACGATGCGGCGGCGCTCGCCGCTGACCTTGAGGCGCGGCCGGGGCCGGTGCTGATCCTCGGGGCCGGCTTCATCGGCTGCGAGGTCGCGTCCAGCCTCCGCTCCCTCGGGCGGCCGGTCACGGTGGTCGATCCGGCGCCGGCGCCCCTCGCCCAGGCGCTCGGCCGCGTCGTCGGCGGCTTCATTGCCGGGCGGATGGAGGCGGCGGGCGTCGATCTCCGGCTGGGCGTCGAGGTCGCGCATCTGGAGGGCGACCGCGCGGTGCGGCGCGCCCGGCTCTCCGACGGCGGGACGATCGAGGCCGGTCTCGTCGTGGTGGCGCTCGGCGCCGTGCGCAACACCGACTGGCTCGCCGGCGCCGGCCTCGACGCCGACGAGGGCGGCCTGTCCTGCGACGGCGCCTGCCGCGCCCTCGAGGCGGACGGCCGGCCCGTGCCGGAGATCTTCGCCGCCGGCGACGTGGCGCGCTGTCCCCATCCGCTCTACGGCGGCCGCCCGGTCGCCCTGGAGCATTGGGGCAACGCGGTCGCCCAGGCCGCGCACGCCGCCAGGGCGATGCTGGACGGTCCGGATTCCATCGGCGCCTACGCCGAGGTGCCGGCCTTCTGGTCGAGCCAGTTCGGCCTCAACATCAAGTCGCTCGGCCTCACCGAGGGGGCCGACGCGGTGGCGATCGTGCAGGGCAGCCCGCGCGCGGGCCGGTTCCTCGCCGTCTACGGCCGGGCGGGGCGGACGGTCGCGGCGGTCTCGGTCAATGCCGGGCGCTGGCTGCCGGCCTACGAGGGCCCGATCCGCGACGGCGCGCCCTTTCCGCCGATCACCGGCGGCGCCGACCAGCCGAGGCCGGACCCGGTGCCGCCCGGCCTGCCGGCGCCGACGGCCGCCTGACGCGAGGCCCCGCATGACCGACGGACCCGACGGCACCCTGTTCGCGACGATCCGCGATCCGGCGAACCGTGCCGACCCCTACCCGCTCTATGCCCGCCTGCGCGCGCGGCCGGTGGCGCGCCAGGACGACGGCACCATCGTGGCGAGCGGATACGCGGCGATCCGCGCGCTCCTGCACGACCCGCGGGTCAGCTCGGAGGACCTGCCGCCGGCCGAGCATCCGCCGACCGGCAACCCGGTCAAGGACTGGATCGTCAACCCGCTGAAGGACTGGATCACCGACCGCCACCGCCCCTTCATCTTCCGCGACCCGCCCGACCACGGCGCCCTGCGCCGCCAGGTGATGGGGCAGTTCACGGTAGCGCGGGTGCGCGGCATGAAGCGGCGGACGGAGAGCCTCGTGGCGCAGTGCCTCGACCGGTGCACCGGGCGCCGCGAGTTCGACCTCGTCGACGACCTCGCCTATCCGCTCCCCGTCACGGTGATCTGCGACCTGCTCGGCGTGCCGCCGCGGGACGAGCCGCGCTTCCACGCCTGGGCGACGCAGCTCGCCACGGCGCTCGAGCCCGAGAGCCGCCACGACGCGGCCCTGCGCGCCCGCAACACCGAGACCTTCGACGCGATCGCGGACTACATGCGCGACCTGATCCGCGAGAAGCGCCGGGCCCCCGCGGACGACCTGCTCTCGGGGCTCGCCACCGCGAAGGATCCCGAGGCGGGCCGGATGAGCGACCCCGACCTCGTCGCCACCGCGATCCTGCTGCTGATCGCCGGGCACGAGACCACCGTGAACCTGATCGCCAACGGCATGCTGACGCTGCTGCGCCATCCGGCCGAGCTCGCGCGGCTGCGCGCCGAGCCGGGGCGGGCGCCCCGGGTGATCGAGGAGGTGCTGCGCTACGAGCCGCCGGTGCAGTTCCGCACCCGGCTCGCCCTGGCGCCGATCCCGGTCGCCGGCACGGTGATCCCCGAAGGCGCGCCCCTGGTGCTGCTGTTCGCCGCCGGCAACCGCGACCCGGCGCGCTTCCCCGATCCCGACCGGTTCGATCCCGACCGGGAGGACAACCAGCATCTCGGCTTCGGCGGCGCCCTGCATTACTGCATCGGCGCGCCGCTCGCCCGGATCGAGGCCGAGGCCGCCCTGACCGCACTCGCCGCCCGGCTGAGCCATCCCCGCCTCGTCGAGGACCCGCCGCCCTACCGGCCCGGCGCGTCCTTGCGCGGCCCGCAGCGTCTCCTGCTGCACGTCGACGGGATCGGCTGAGGCACCGTTACGGCACCCGCGCGTTGCCTGCCGACGAAGCGACGACTGACGAAGAGGCAGGTCATGACCGACAAGAATTCGGACGAGAAGCCGGATTTCGCCCGCGGGATCCCGGCGGGCGACCTGCCCGAGGGGGCGATGATCGAGGGGACCCTCGGCGAGGACAAGGTGCTGCTCCTGCGCCGCGATGGACAGGTGCGGGCGATCGGCGCCCGCTGCACCCATCTCGGCGCGCCGATGGGCAAGGGGATCGTGGTGGAGGGCGAGATCCGCTGCCCCTGGCACCATGCCCGCTTCAGCCTGGAGACCGGCGAGGCGGTCGGCGCCCCGGCCTTCGATCCGCTGCCGTGCTACCGCGCCGAGGAGCGCGACGGCCGCATCACCGTGACCGGCCGGCGCGAGGCCGCATCCAGGCCCGCGACGAAGGCGCCCGGCAGGGTCGTGATCGTCGGCGGCGGGGCCGGCGGGCATGCCTGCGCCGAGTGGCTCACCCGGGCCGGCCACGGCGCCGCCGTCACCCTGGTGAGCGACGATCCCGATCCGCCCTACGACCGCACCTTCTGCTCGAAGCAGTATCTCTCCGGCAAGGCGGAGCGCGGGAAGACGCTGCTCGCCCCCGAGAGCTTCTATTCCGGCGACGGGCCCCGTCTTCTGCGCGACCGGGTGGTCTCGCTCGATCTCGGCGCCGAGGAGGTCGTGACCGCGGGCGGCGAGCGGCTGGCTTACGACGCCCTGGTGATCGCGACGGGCGCAGCGCCGCGTCGGCCGGACCTGCCGGGTTTCGAGCGCCCGAATGTCCACACCCTGCGGAGCCTTTCCGACGCCGACGCGCTGATCGCGGCGGCGTCGGGCGCCCGCCGGATCGCGGTGGTGGGCGCCAGCTTCATCGGCCTCGAGGTCGCTGCCGCGATGGTGGCCCGCGAGAAGACCGTCACGGTGGTGGCGCCGGACGCCGTGCCGCTGGTGAGTGTCCTCGGCGAGGCGGTCGGCCGCTTCGTCCAGGGCCTGCACGAGGAGAAGGGCGTGACCTTCCGCCTCGGCCGCGAGGTCGCGGGCTTCGACGGCCAGGCCCTCACCCTCGACGACGGCAGCCGGATCGAGGCAGATCTCGTGGTGCTCGGCACCGGCGTCGCGCCCCGCACCGACCTCGCCGAGGCCGCCGGCCTGGCGCTCGCGGCCAAGGACGAGGGCGGCGGCATCGCGGTCGACGCGTATCTCGCGGCATCCGCGCCGGGGATCTACGCCATCGGCGACGTGGCGTCGTACCCCGATCCGCGCAGCGGGCAGCGCCTGCGGGTCGAGCACTGGGTCCACGCCCAGCGCCAGGGCCAGCACGTCGCCCGCGCCCTCCTGGCAGGAGGCACCTCGGGCGAGGCGGCGGCGTTCACCGAGACGCCGTTCTTCTGGAGCGGCCATTACGGCACCAGCCTGCGCTATGTCGGCCATGCCGGATCGGCGGAGGACGTCCGCATCGAGGGCGAGGTGGACAAGGGCGACTTCGCCGTCACCTACCGCGAGGACGGTCGCGACGCTGCCCTCGCGACCTGCAAGCGGGACAGGCGGTCCTTGGAAGCCGAGGCGGCGTGGGATCGGGAGGCCCGGACGGCGTGAGGGCAGGGCTCGGGCGCGGCCTTCCCCGCTTGCGCCCGGGCCCGATCGCGGGCAGGTGGCGGGACGTGTTCACGGCCTGAGAGAGGGGCCCGTCCAGCGTTGCCGAGCGATGATTCCCCGGGCCTTGCCCGCCTCGAAGGCCTGATCGGCTACACCCTGCGGCGGGCGCAGGTCGCCGTCTCCCGCAGCTTCGTCGCGTTGTTCGCCGATCTCGACGTGCGCCAGAGCCAGCTCGGCGTGCTCACCGTCATCGAGGGCAGCCCTGGCCTGCGGCCGAGCCAGGTCGGCGCGGCGATCGGCATCAAGCGGGCCAATATCGGCCCGCTCCTCGACGAGCTGGAGGCGCGCTCTCTCGTGCGCCGCGAGCCCGACCCGACCGACCGCCGCTCGCAATCCCTGTTCCTCACTCCCGACGGCGAGGCCCTGATGGCCGAGCTGCACCGCCGCGAATCCGCCCACGAGGAGCGCATCGCCGCCTTCCTGGGCCCGGAGGAGCGCGCCGCGCTGCTCGGCCTGCTGCGCCGGCTGGAGCAGGGCGCGCGGGACGTGACGGGCGACGAGGGGGTGGACGAGGCGGATTGAACCTCACTCCCCCCGGAGCCGCCGCACCAGATCCTCCGGAATCGGCGCCGCCTTCATCCGGGCAGGATCGTCGGGGTGGCGGCCGGCCCAGACCCGGCGCTCGCGGCCCTCGACCGCAAGGGCGCCGGCGTTGAGCAGGCGGTGGCGCACGGCGAAGCTGGAGCGGCCGACCGCCACCACCGTCGAGACGATCTCGACCCGGTCGCCGTAGCGCGAGGGTTTCAGGAACTGCGCGCCGGTCTCGACCAGCGGGATGCCGAGGAGGTCGTAGCGGGCGAGCATCCCGGCCTTCGGCAGCCCGGTCGCGGCCTCGCACAACAGCGCGGTCGACCAGTCGAAGAAGTCGAAGAAGCGCGGGTTGAACACGATGCCGGCGGGGTCGCAATGGCCCCATTCCACCGTCAG
The DNA here is from genome assembly GCF_040593685.1 of Methylobacterium sp. EM32. NCBI lineage: Bacteria > Pseudomonadati > Pseudomonadota > Alphaproteobacteria > Hyphomicrobiales > Methylobacteriaceae > Methylobacterium > Methylobacterium sp. EM32. The sequence goes on from NZ_JBEXZS010000179.1 coordinate 46,677, forward strand.
GGTGCGGGTGTGGGTGAAACCCTCATGGTCGATGGTCTCGGGCGCGGTCATGCGGTCTCCGGAGTGATGATGGCGGCGGCGTGGGGCACGGCGTAGAGGCGTTCGACCGCCCCGGCGCGGTTGCGCAGCACGCCGCGCTGGTTGATCGACCCCTTATCGGTCACCTCGTCGCGATCGAGGGCCGGGGGCTCGGCCATCAGCAGGAGCCGGGCGACGCGGTTCGACGAGCCGGTGGACTTCTGCGCGAAGGCGGCGAGGCGCCGGGCGAAATCCTGCCGCACCGCCGGGTGGGCGAGGACCGCCTCGTCGTCGCCCCCCTCCCCGCTTAACCCCCGGCAGGCGGCGAGATCGGGGAAGACCAGGGCCGCGACCTCGTCGCGCGCCTCGCCTGCGATGGCGACATCGCGCACCAGCGGCTGGAACGCGTCGAGGAAGGCGGCCCGCAACGGGCCGACGCTGACCCAGACCCCGGTGGTGAGCTTGAAATCCTCGTTGAGGCGGCCGTCGAAGGCGAAGCCGCGGTGGGGATCCTCGGGATCGACCGGCACCAGAGCATCGCCGAGGCGGTAGAAGCCCTCCTCGTCGAAGCTGGAGGCCGTCAGGTCCGGCCTGCGCCAGTAGCCGGGCGTCACGTTCGGGCCTCGCACCCGCGCTTCGCGCTTGGTGCCGACCGGCGCGACCTTCAATTCCACCCCCGGCGCCGGCAGGCCGACCTGGCCGGCCTTGGCCGGACGGTCGTCGGTGACGAGGGCCATCGGAGCGGTCTCGGTGGCCCCGAGCCCCGTCACCATCGGCACCGTCCGGCCGATCGTCGCCCGCGCGAGGTCGTCGATCGCGTCCCAGACCGGCTGCGGCAGTCCGGCCGCGGCGAAGAAGGTGACTTGGAGCCGGCTGAAGAAGTTTTTTCGCAAGTCCTCGTCGTCGCGCAGGTGCGGCACCAGCGCCTCGAAGCCCTTCGGCACCGTGAGGTAGAGGGTGGGGGCCACCTCACGCAACACGCGCACGGTCTCGCGGATGCCGCCGGGGGTCGGGCGGCCCTCGTCGATGGTGAGGGTGCCGCCATTCGCCAGCACCAGGTTGAAGTTGTGGTTGCCCCCGAAGGTGTGGTGCCAGGGCAGCCAATCGACCATCACCGGCGGCGCGGCGGTGAGCTTTGGAAAGCGCGCCTGCAGCATCGCCTGGTTGGAGGCGAGCATCCGGTGGGTGTTCACCACCGCCTTCGGCACGCCGGTCGAGCCGGAGGTGAACAGGAGCTTTGCCACCGTGCCCGGTTCGACCGCCTCGTGGGCGGCCGCGACGGCTGCCGCGTCCTCGCCCTGCATCAACTCGTCGAAGCGGGTGACCGGCCGGCCGATCTCGGCGCCGTCGGCGATCACCACCTCGGTGCCCGCCGGCACGGCTGCCGCGATGGCGGGCGCGTAAACCGCGCCCTCGGCCGCGAAGACGAGGCCGGGGGTGAGGAGCTCGACGATCGCCCGCAGGCGGGCATGGTCCTGCGACACCGTCGAATAGGCCGGCGAGACCGGCGCCACCGCGATGCCGACGTGGAGGGCGGCGAGGGACAGGAGCGCGTGCTCGAAGCCGTTGCCGGACAGGATCATCACCGGCCGCTCGGCCGAGAGGTTCCGGGTGAGGAGCGAAGCGGCGATGCGCTCGACGCTGCGCAGCGCCGCCCCGTAGGTCAGGGGCTCGAACGCCCCGTCCTGCCCCCGGCGCACCAGGAACGGCCGGTCCGGCGCCTCGGCGGCGTGGCGGGTGAGGTGCGCGGTCAGGCGCTCGGGGTAGGGCGGCAGGGGAGCCGTCGCGGTGACGACGAGGCTGCCGTCGTCCCGCTCGACGAAACGATGGGTGGTCATCGACGTCACCCCTTCACCAGCGGGCAGCCGCCCTCGGAGAGCGGGCGCCAGGCTTCGTCCGCCGGCACGGTGCGCACCGGCTTGAAATAGTCCCAGCCGCCCTTGCTCTCGGCCGGGGTCTTGGTCTCGAGCAGGTACATCGGGTGCAGCTTGCGGCCGTCCTCGCGGATGCGGCCCTTGCCGAAGATCGGATCGTCGGTCGGCATCGCCTTCATGGCCGCCACGACGGTTCGGCCGTCGCCGGCGTCCTTCACGGTGGTGAGCGCCTTCAGGTAGTGCTCCACCGCCGAGTAGATGCCGGCCTGCATGTCGTTCGGCATGGCGTGGCGCGGGTGGCGCGCGCTGTATCGCGCCGCGAAGGCGCGGGTGCCGTCGTTGAGGTCCCAGTAGTACGGCGTGACGATGTAGACGCCCTGCGTCGCCTTGAGGCCGAGCGCCGGCATGTTGGTGATGTTGAGGATCAGCCCGGCGAGGCGCTGGCCCGGGGCGATGCCGAACTCCGCCGCCTGCTTCAGGGCGTTCGAGGTGTCGTCGCCGGCATTCGCCAGCCCGATCACGTCGGCACCCGATCCTTGCGCCTGGAGCAGGAAGGACGAGAAGTCGGCGGTGCCGAGGGGATGGCGCGACGACCCCTTCACGCTGCCGCGCATGGCCTTCACCTCGTCGGCGGCCGAGCCTTCGAGATCCTTGCCGAAGGTGTAGTCGGCGGTGAGGAAGTACCAGGACTTGCCGCCCTGCTGCACCAGGGCCTTCGCCAGCGCGTGGCCGAGCGACCAGGTGTCGTAGGTCCAGTGCACGGTGTTGGGCGAGCATTGCTTGCCGGTGAGCTCGGCGGTGCCGGCGCCCGAGCCGATGAACACCTTGTTCTTCTCCCGCGCCAGGTTCGCCACCGCCAGTGCCACGGCGGAGTTCGGCACGTCGAGGATCAGGTCGACGCCGTCCTGGTCGAACCAGCGCCGGGCGATCGAGGCGCCGATATCGGTCTTGTTCTGGTGGTCGGCCGAGACCAGCTCGACCGGCCGCCCGGCCTGCTTGGCAAAGTCCTCGATGGCGAGCTGGGCGGCGATGACCGAGCCCTGGCCCTGGTAGTCGGCATAGGGGCCCGACATGTCGTTGAGGACGCCGATCTTCACCGCCCGCTCGGCGGCTGTGGCGGGGGCGAGGAGGGACAGGAGGGCGGCGAGGGCCGGGGCGAGCCGGCGGATGGCGTGGCGGGGCATGGTTTCCTCCGGGGGTGGTTGGGGCCGGTCTTGGTGCCGGGTTTTTTGGGGATGCAGTAATGATTCGAAGCGCTTTGCCTTGGCGCGGCGAAGTAAAAAAAGGCGCGGGATCCCCTCTCCCGTGTGGGAGAGGGATAGGGGTGAGGGTGACACGCTTCTGTGTAAAGCTGAGAGCGTTGTGCTGGTAGCTTAACGGTCGAGATTTATTCTGAACCGTAGCACCCTCACCCCTAACCCCTCTCCCACACGGGAGAGGGGGACCGCGCTTTACTGGTTACTCGTTCCGTTTCCGCTTCTCAGGGTCATCCCGGGGCTCGCCGCAGGCGAGAGCCCGGGGTGCCGAAGGCACGCCCAGAACCGCGGATGGTGCCGAATGAGGCGGGCGCGTCCCGCTCTGTCCTGAACATCCTGAGGTTCTGGATTCCGGGCTCCGCTTTCGCGGCCCCGGAATGATGCGGGGGTGTCAGCAGCGGGGTTTGAAACGAAGGATCAGACGGCAGGTCTCGGCCTCCGCCTACTCCCTCACCTTCTTCGCCCGCCCCTCCAGGAACTCCGCCAGCCGGCGCTTGGCCTCGGCGTCGCTCTGGGCGACCGCGGTCATCAGCGCTTCGGTGAGGTAGCCGGTCGCCGGGTCGGCCTCGGCGATGCGCGGCAGGGCGTGGATCAGGGCGTAGTTGGTGAGCGGCGCGTTCTCGGCCGCCCGGGCGGCGAGCTGGATCGCCCGCTCCAGCCCCTCGCCCGCCGGCACGACGTAGTGCGACAGGCCCAGCCGCTCGCCGCTCTCGGCATCGTGGACGCGGCCGGTCAGCATCATGTCGCGCATCCGCGAGACGCCGATCAGGCGGGGTAGCCGCACCGAGGCGCCGCCGCCGACGAAGATGCCGCGCTGGCCCTCCGGCAGGGCGAAGAAGGCCGAGGCCTCGGCCACCCGCAGATGCGCCGAGAGCGCGAGTTCCAGCCCGCCGCCGATCACCGCGCCCTTCAGCGCCGCCACCACCGGCACCCGGCCGAACTCGATCTCGTGGAAGGCCCGGTGCCACATGCGCGAATGCAGCATCCCGGCCGGCGCGTCGCGCTCGGTCAGTTCCGCCAGGTCGAGCCCGGCGCAGAAATGCGGGCCCTCCGCCGCGATCACCAGCGCCCGCACGTCGTCGGGCAGGTTCCGGGCGATGCGCTCCAGCCCCAGCACCATGCCGTCGTCGAGGGCGTTGCGCTTGTGCGGGCGGTTCAGGGTGACGATCGCCACCGCGTCCCGTCTGGTGACCACCAGGGACTCGGTGCCGAGGCCCGAAAGGTCCTCCGCCATAGGGGCGCTCCTCCGATTCTCGCTCCGGCCTGTTCGCGCCGGATTGCCAAACCTGATTTGTAATGTGATATAACTATCTCAACGGGTCAATCGGGCGACAAGCCCTGACAACCGACCCGATCAGGGAGGGCGCCGCGATGGATGACGCGAGCGGACCGGCAAGAGACCCAGGCTTGGGGTACCGCACGGCCATCGGACGGGTGGCGGTGATCGGCACCGGCGTCATCGGGGCGTCGTGGGTGTCGCAGTTCCTAGGCGCCGGCCTCGACGTGACCGCCACCGACCCAGGCCCCGGCGCGGAAGCCCGCCTGCGCGAGACGGTCGCCCGGCACTGGCCGGTGCTCGAACGCATCGGCCTTCAGCCCGGCGCCTCGCCCGAGCGCCTGACCTTCGTGGCTGAGCCGGAAGCGGCGGTGGCCGACGCCGATTTCGTGCAGGAGAACGGGCCCGAGCGCCTGGAGATCAAGCGCGAGACCTACCGCCGCCTCGACGCCGCAGCCGCCCCCGACGTGGTGCTGGCGACGAGTTCCTCCGGCCTCACCCCGAGCGTGATCCAGGATTCCTGCCGCTTCCCCGGCCGGGTCGTGCTCGGCCATCCCTTCAACCCGCCCCACCTCGTGCCGCTGGTCGAAGTTCTGGGGGGAGCCCAGACCGACGAGGGCGCCGTCGCGGCCGCGATGGGCTTCTACGCGCGCATCGGCAAGCGGCCGATCCGCCTGCGGCGCGAGCTCACCGGCCACGTCGCCAACCGGCTCCAGGCGGCGCTCTGGCGCGAGGCGTTCCACCTCGTCGGCACCGGCGCCGCCACGGTCGCCGACATCGACGCGGCGATCGCCCACGGGCCGGGCCTGCGCTGGGCGCTGATGGGGCCGTGCCTGCTCAACCACCTCTCCGGCGGCCCCGGCGGGCTCGCCCACACCCTCGACCATCTCGGGCCGCTGATGGAGGCGATGTGGGCCGATCTCGGCGACCCGCGCCTGACGCCCGAACTCAAGGCCACCCTTGTGCGCGGCCTGGAACAGGCCCTCGACGGGCGCGACCAAGACGCGATGGTGGCCGAGCGCGACCGGCTGCTCGTCGACCTCGTGCGGCAGAAGCGCGACGCGCCGGAGCTGCCGTAACCATCCAAGTCAACCAAGGGAGGACAACATGGCCAAGGTGATCGTGACGGTGGCGCCGACGGGCGGCATGGCCTCGAAGGCGCAGAACCACAACCTGCCGACCCAGCCGCAGGAGATCGCCGACTCGGTGCACAAGTCGTGGAAGGAGGGCGCGGCGATCGCGGCGCTCCACGCCCGCCGGCCCGACGACGAGGCGACCTGCAACGACGAGATCTACCGCGACATCAACCGCCGCATCCGCGAGCGCTGCGACATCATCCTCAACAACTCGACCGGCGGAGGATCGAGCGGCGACATGCTGGTGCCGCGCCCCGACGGGCTGTTCGAATCGAGCTTCGAGGAGCGGCTGAAGGGCTGCGAGGCCGGGGCCGAGATGGCGACCTTTGACGGCATGACCTTCGCGGACGTGCATGGCGGCCGCGAGATCCTGGTGGTCACCACGCCGAGCCGCTGCGAGACGCTGGCCAAGCGCATGCAGGAGCGCGGCATCAAGCCGGAATGGGAGGTGTTCGGCCCCCAGCACATCCTGCAGGACGTGACCCGGCTGATCGAGAAGGGCTACGACAAGCCGCCCTACTACATCAACATGGTGCTCGGCGCCGATAAGGGCTTTCAGGGCGCGATGCCCTACTCGCACGACATCCTGGCGGCGATGATCCGGATGCTGCCGCCGCAATCGATCTTCTGCGTCTCCGGCATCGGCCCGGCGCAGCTGCCGGCCACCACCCAGGCCATCCTGCTCGGCGGCCACGTCCGGGTCGGGCTCGAGGACAACAATTATTACTCCCGCGGCCAGCTCGCGACCAACGAGCAGCTCGTCGCCCGTACCGTGCGGATCATCAAGGAGCTCAACCACGAGGTCGCGAGCCCGGCCGAGGCCCGGGAGATCCTCGGCCTCAAGGCCGTCTGAGGGAGGATAGGATGCGCGCCCTCCGCTCCGCCCTCCTCGCGGGCCTGATCGCTTTCGCGCCGGCCGTCGCCGGGGCGGAGGGCGCCGTCTCCGGCGACCGCGTCAAGATCGGCGTGCTCGCCGACATGTCGACGGCGATGTCGGACAATTACGGCACCGGCAGCGTCACCGCGGCGCGTCTCGCGGTCGAGGATTTCGGCGCCACGGTTCTCGGCAAGCCGATCGAGATCGTCGCCGCCGACCACCAGAGCAAGCCGGACGTAGCGAGCACGCTTGCCCGGCGCTGGTACGACGTCGAGGGGGTCGACATGATCACCGACCTCGGCAATTCGGCGGTGGCGCTGGGCGTCCAGGCGCTGGCGAAGGAGAAGGGCCGGCTGGCGCTGATCACCGGATCGGGCTCGACGGTGATCACCGGGGCGCAATGCTCGCCCAACGGCGCGCTCTGGGTCATCGACACCTACGCCCTCTCCCGCGCCATCGCGAAGCCCCTGGTCGAAGCGGGCGAGAAGACCTGGTTCTATGTCGTCGCCGACATCACGCTCGGCAAATCCTTCGTCGCCGACGTGACGCCGGTGGTGGCGGGTGGCGGCGGCAAGGTGGTGGGCCAGGTCTTCCACCCCCTGCTCTCGCCCGACCTGTCGTCGCAGATCCTCCAGGCGCAAGCCTCGGGTGCCGGGGTGATCGCGCTGTTCAACGTCGGCGGCGACGCAATCAACGCGGTCAAGCAGGCCTCCGAGTTCGGGGTGCTCGGCGGCAAGCAGAAGCTCGCCGGCTTCTACATGACGGCGGTCGACGTCCATGCCTTGGGCCTCAAGGTCGCGGGCGGCCTCTACCTCGCGGAAGCGTTCTACTGGGACCAGGACGACGCCGCCCGCGCCTTCGCCAAGCGGTTCTACGAGCGCCAGCGGGCGATGCCGAACAGCTACCAGGCCGGCGTCTATTCGGCGGTGACGCACTACCTGAAGGCCGTCAGGGCCGCCGGCACCGACGCGGCCGAGCCCGTGATGGCGAAGATGCGCGAGATCCCGATCGACGACGTGATGACGAAGGGCGGCCGCCTGCGGCCGGACGGGCGGGTGATCCGCGACGTCTCGCTGTTCCGGGTCAAGCGCCCGGAGGAGTCGAAGGGCGAGTGGGACGTGATGGAGCGGGTCGCGACGCTCTCGGGCGACGACGCCTTCCGGCCGATCGGAGAGAGCGACTGCCCGCTGGTGAGGGGCAGGTGAGGGTGGAGACGCTGAGAGTGGAGAGGCCGTGATGCTCCCCGTCCCCACCCTGGAGCACGTCTTCGACGCCCGCATCGCGGTCGCGATCCCCTACGAGGTCGGCGCGACGAGCGCGGGGGCCCGGCGCGTCATCGCCATCACCGGCGGCACCGTGTCGGGGCCGGCCCTGTCCGGCCGGGTCCTGCCCGGCGGGGCCGATTACCAGACCATCGCGGCGGACGGGCTCACCCAGCTCCACGCCCGCTACGTGATCGAGGCCGGGGACGGCGCCCGGATCTACGTCGAGAATACGGGCCTGCGCTTCGGACCGCCCGAGGCGCTGGAGCGTCTGCGCCGCGGAGAGCCCGTCGATCCGGGCCTGATCTACTTCCGCACCGCGCCCCGGTTCGAGACCGCAGCCCCGTCCCTTGCCTGGATGCAGACCAGCCTGTTCCTCGCCACCGGGGCCCGGGCGCCGGACCACGTGGCGCTCTCGGTGTTCCGGGTGGGATGAGCGCTCACTCCGCCAGCGCCACCGCCACCGTGCCCTCGACCAGGGTGAAGACGATGCCGGCCCGGCGCAGGGCCGCCAGCACGTGCGGGCGGGAGCGCGAGGACGGGCCGTCGGATTCCTCCTCCAGGCGCCGCACGGTGGAGAGCGACAGGCCGCTCTCCCGCGCGAGGTCGTTCAACGTCCAGTCGAGGAGGCCGCGGGCCGCCCGCAGGTGGCAGCCCTCGATCGCCCGCTCGACGGGGATCGCCGGCTCGGCCTGGTGCGGCGCGAAATCCCGGTCGGCTTCGGCCGCGAGCGGCGTGATCACGGCGGTCCAGCAGACCGGATCGAGGGTCCCGTCGCGCAGGGGCACCAGCGTCATGCGGAACCGCGCCGCCCCGCCCTCGGCGAGCCGCAGGGTCGGCGCGATGCTGAACGGCTGGCCCAGGGCGGCGAGGCGGGGGACCTCGCCGCGCCAGCGCGGCCGCTCCTCCGGCACGATCGGGCTGAGCCAGTCCGCCCGCACCTCCTCGCGGCGCAGGCCGACGAGGGCCAGGAAATCGGCCCCGTACTCGGTCAGCGGCAGGCTCGGCTCGGTGTGGATGAAGACCTGCGCCTCCCGCGCCAGGCTGGCCCTGCGCTGCTGCTCCAGGCGGTGCAGCTCGGCCAGGCGCTCGCGGTCGGTCACGTCGAGGAGCACGCCGGTCGCCGCGATCGGGTGCCCTTCCGGGCTGAAGAAGACCTCGCCGCGGCTCACCACCGTGCGCGCCGTCCCGTCCGGCCGGATCAGCCGGACCGTGTGGCTGCCGAGGATCCCGGCCTGGACGATCTGGGCGGCGTCCTCGAGCACGTCGCGATCGGCCGGGTGGACGAGGCCGAGCAGGCGCTCGTAGCTCGCCGGCTCGCGCTCCGAGAGCCCGAGCAGCCGGTAGAGCCCCGCCGACCAGACCTGCCGGCCGGTGACGAAGTCCCAGCGCCAGGCGCCGGTCAGGCCGAATGCCTCGATCAGGCGCATGAAGTCGTTCGAGGACAGGTCCGCCGACCGTGGGTTGGCGCGAAGGTCCAGCGCGTACAGGTTCATCGGGCGCCGGTCCGCGTCTCGATCCGGCTTGTACCGGTTCGCGTGCCCGGACGGAGCTGCCGCCGCAAGCCGCGATCCGCCCGTGCGCCGCACGTCCGAATTCCGCTTTCCAAGGTAAATTTTCCCAATTTCAGCTGTTGCGGACGGGCGCAAATAGGCTGACATGCCGCAAAGTCATGGGATTGTAGGCCAGACGATCCCGGGCGATCAACCGGGCATCGGTGAGTCACGGGGGGCACGTCGCGGACCTGTGCGGTTCCGAGGTCGGGCGGCCGGTGGTGGGGCGGCCGGTGTCGGCGGCGCGCGGAAGTCCGCCCCGGCGGCGTCCGGACACGATCCGCTGGGACGGTCCGCAGAGGCGATCCGGCCCGCCTGCGTCACGACGCAGCACCGGGTCGTCGGTGCGCCGGGGAACAAAGACAAAACTTCTCTCCATGAGCTTTCTCGCAGCAAACATCTTCTCTGTCGCAGCTAAAAATAGAAAACCGCGTCTATTGCTGCGAGGCCTGCGCCGGACCTATCTACGGTCCTGAAGCTTCGCTCCGCGGAGCCGTGCGTCATCCCGGAATCGACCATGCGTCCTGCCATCTTCGATCCGTTCGGCGAGCGCCTGGACCTGCGTTCCGCGCAGGAGACCGCGTGCACGACGGCGCGCCGCCGTCCGGTCCGGACCCGGCGGATCGTCGGTGCCGTGCTGTTCTGGGCCCTGGCGGCCGGGCTGATCACCGCCCGCGGCGTCTTCTTCGATCCCAGCACCGCCTTCGGGCCCGACGCGCCGGCCCGCGTCGCCGCCACGGACGCGCCGGTCGCGCAGGCGCAGGTCCTTCGCTGACACTCCTTCGCAGATTCCTGCGCTGACGCGACGCCCTTCAGAACAGGGGCGCCCCACCCCACATCAGGTCGTGTTCAGAGGCGTCTCGCCTCCGGAGCCGCGAGGCTCCGTATCCGTACCGGAGCGACCCGATGCTGTTCTTCCGCAAGCGCGCCGAGATGCCGAGCCCCGACCAGATCCTGCCGGGGCGGCCCACCCCCCTGCCGACGGCGGAGCGGCACTTCGTCAACGGCCATCCCCTCAAGGGCCCCTATCCGGACGGCATCGAGACCGCCGTGTTCGGCCTCGGCTGCTTCTGGGGCGCGGAGCGCAAGTTCTGGCAATTGGGTGACGGCGTCTTCGTCACCGCCGTGGGCTACGCCGCCGGCACCACGCCGAACCCGACCTACGAGGAGGTCTGCTCGGGGCTGACCGGCCACAACGAGGTCGTGCTCGTCGCCTACGATCCGCGCGTGATCCCGTTTTCCGCCCTGCTCAAGACCTTCTGGGAGAGCCACGACCCGACCCAGGGCCTGCGCCAGGGCAACGACGTCGGCACGCAGTACCGCTCGGGCATCTACCTGCCCGACGAGGCCCGCCGGGCCGAGGCCGAGGCCTCGCGCGAGGCTTATGCCGCCGCCCTGAAGGCCCGCGGCTACGGCCCGATCACCACGGAGATCCGCGACGGCGGCCCGTTCTACTTTGCCGAGGAGTACCACCAGCAGTATCTGGCGAAGAACCCGGGCGGCTATTGCGGCCTCGGCGGCACCGGCGTGTCCTGCCCGATCGGGGTCGGCGTCGCAGCGGAGTAAGCGCGCGAACCGGGACCGGTGCGTGGGCCGGTCCCGGTTGGCTGTTACCGCGCCTTCAGCACCGTGCGGCAGGCATCTGGCAGGCCCGCGAGCGTCATCGGCGGACGCGGCTTGCCGGGTGGGCGGGGCTTCGGGTTCAGCACCGCATCCGTGAACCAGTAATCGAGTTCGGATCCGCAGCCGTCGCCGGAGGGCGGCGGATCCTGGTCGTGGCAGGCCGCCTCGCCCGCCGGGCAGTCGAGCCGGATGTGGAAGTGGTAGTTGTGGCCGTAGATCGGCCGCACCTTGGTGAGCCAGCTCCGGTCCGATCCCGCCTCGCGGCAGAGCGCCCGCTTGATCGCCGGGTTGACGAAGATCCGCGCCACCTCCGGCTCGCGCGACACCATCTTGATCAGCCGCAGGTGCTCGGGCAGCCACACGGCCGGGTCGATGTCGCGCCGGTCCGGCCGCACCACGTTGGTGGCCGACATCTCCTCGCGCTCGGCCCGGGTCAGTCGCCGGTCCGGCATCGGGGTCAGCCAGATGTCGGCGTCGAGGCCGAGCTGGTGCGAGGCGTGGCCGGTCAGCATCGGCCCGCCCCGGGGCTGGGACATGTCGCCGACGAGGAGGCCCGGCCAGCCCGCCTTGCGCGGTGCCTCGGTGGCGACTCTTTCCAGGAAGGTGACGAGCCGCGGATGGCCCCAGTTCCGGTTGCGCGACAGGCGCATCACCTGCCAGGTCGCGCCGTCGACCGGCAGGGCCTGGGCGCCGGCCACGCAGCCGCGCGCGTAGCCGCCGATCGCCTGCGGCGGCAGGGCGGCCGGCGTCGTCGCGCGGCCGAACAGGGCCTTGGCCGGCGTCGACGGATCGTCCGGGTTGGCGAGCGGCGGCAGCGGCTTCGGGGTGAGGGTGCCGCGATCCTGCGCGAGGGCGGGCGCGGCGAGCGCGAGGAGGGCCGCCAGGACGGCGGCGCGGCGAATCGGCATGGAGCGCGGAAGGGTAGGACGCAGGGGCATGGGTCGCAGGCTAGCGCCCCGATCGCCCGGGGGGAACTGCCCCGCTGCTCCGCCATTCGCCGCAGCGTTCCGCCGGATGACCCGGTTCCGGAACAGGCTCCGCGGCGGCAGCGTTGCCGGGGAAGAAGATTCAAGATCAGGAGAGTTCCGATGACCACCGTCGCACCGACCGTCGGCGATCGCTCCGACATGGGCAGCACCACGACCAGCGAGACCAACGCGCTGATCGCCAGCGACCGCGTCGAGGGCACCGCCGTGCGCCGCCCGAACGGCGACAGCATCGGCCGCATCGAGCGCCTGATGATCGAGAAGGCCACCGGCAAGGTGGTCTACGCCGTGATGAGCTTCGGCGGCTTCCTCGGCATCGGCGAGGGCTACCACACTGTGCCGTGGTCGACCCTGCGCTTCGCGCCGGAGCTCGACGCCTACGTGCTCGACCTCACCGAGGACCAGCTCCGCGCAGCGCCGCCGGCCTCCGCGGAGGGCAACGATCCCTCCTACGACCGGAAGTGGGAAGAGCACGTCCACCAGTACTTCAACGCCACGCCGTACTGGAGCATCTGACGGCCTGCCGGCGGACGCTGCCTCACGGCGCCTCCGCCGGCACCCCCGACAGGGTCCAGCGGCACAGGCTCGTCTCCTTCACCTTCAGGCAATCGTAAGCGGTGCCGCCGATCACCACCCGCTCGGCATTGCCCTCGATCCGGTCGCGGCCGACCCGCGTGCAGCCGAGATGGTCGGCCCTCGGATCCGCCAGCCGGGTCTTGATCGCGGCAGGGTTGCCCCCCGTCTCCGCCAACAGGATGCGCAGGTTCGACAGGGCTCCGCACATCAAGACCTTCTCGGGTCCCGCGGGCTTGGCCGGCACCTTGGGGTCCGGAGTTCTGGGCTTCTGCTGGGCGCCCGCCGGTTGCGCCAGCAGTGCGAGGACGAGCCCGAACCCGGCGAGGACGCGCCTCACGCCAGCGCCCTCATCGATCAGAGGCCCCCCATGCGGCGCACCAGCGCCCACTCCGCCTCGCTGACCGGCTGCACCGACAGGCGCGAGTTGGTGACGAGCACCATCTCGCGCAGAACCGGCTCGGCCTTGATCGCCTCCAGGCTGACGGGGTTGGGCAAGCCTGCGACCGCCTTCAGGTCGACCATGCCGAAGCGGCCGGTCTCGTCGGTATGGTCGGGGTAATAGGTGCGGATCACCTCGACGATGCCGACCACCGCCTTGCCCTCGTTCGAGTGGTAGAAGAAGCCCTGCTCACCAAGCCGCATCGCTTCGAGGTTCTTGCGGGCGACGTGATTGCGCACCCCGTTCCAGAACGTCCCCGCCGCGCCGGCGGCGACCTGGTCGTCCCACGACCAGACCGAGGGCTCGGACTTGTAGAGCCAGTACGCCATCCCGTCGTCTTCCCTCTCGCGCGACGCGCAGATATTCTCGCGCGCCAACCGATCGACGATAGCAGCGCGTACCGCCCCCATCACCCGATCCGGGGGCGGGAGTCCAGGGGGCAGGGCCGGGTCGTCCTGCTGTCACCTGACCCAGGGTTCGCCGGGGCAGCCCGCAACCCGGCCGCGACCAGGGCGGCGGACCGACAGCAGAGCGCGAGCGTCGCGGGCCCGATCATCGACGCCGCAAGAACGACCGCGGAACCATGTATCATCGCGCCGACGGCGTGCTGAAGACGCGGGGACGAATCGATCGTGGACTGGACCTGGTTTCTCTCGGCGGGCGCGTTCGCGGTCGCGATGTCGGCGACGCCCGGCCCCAACAACACCATGGTGGTGGCTTCCGGCGCGACTTACGGCTTTGCCCGCACCGTCCCGCACATCCTCGGCATCGCGGCGGGTTTCCCCGTGATGCTGGTTGTCCTCGGCACTGCCGGCCTGCCGCTGCTCACCGATCCGCGGGTCCACGCGGTGCTGAAATGGGTCGGAGCGGCCTACCTGCTCTGGCTCGCCTGGAAGATCGCGCGTTCCGATTCCGATCCGGCCGACCCTGCCATGAAGACGTCCGGGCACCCGCTCGGCTTCCTGCAGGCGGCCCTGTTCCAGTGGGTGAACCCGAAGGCCTGGATCATCGCCGCGGGCGCGCTCGCCACCTACACGGCGCAAGCCGAGGCCGCCCCGCTCGCCGCGACGCTCGCGCTCGCGATCCTGTTCGGGCTCGTCGCCCTGCCCTGCTTGGGTCTATGGACGCTGATCGGTGTCGGCACCGCCCGGGTGCTGAGGACGCGGCGGGCCTTGCGGCTGTTCAACCTCGCGATGGCGGGGCTGCTGGTCGCGTCCCTGGTGCCGACCCTGCGGGATTAGGGATAACGGCCGCGTTTCCCGTGAAACACTTTTGAGGTTTGCGCGGGCCGGCTCCCGGCCCGCGCGGACACTGTTTTAGGCCACGCCGCCCTGCGCCTGGGCCTCGGCGGCCTTCTGGCGGTAGAGGCCGACGAAGTCGATCGGGTCGATGTAGAGCGGCGGGAAGCCGCCGTTGCGCACTGCGTCGGCGATGATCTGGCGGGCGAACGGGAACAGCAGCCGCGGGCACTCGATCATCACCGCTGGATGCATCTGGTCCTGCGGGATGTTGCGCAGGCGGAAGATGCCCGCATAGGTCAGCTCGAACGCAAACAGCACGTCGGCGCCGGTCTTGGCGTCGCCCTCGAGGCGCAGCTCGACTTCGAAATCCTCCTCGGCGAGCTGGCGGGCGTTGACGTTGACCTGGATGTTGATCTGCGGGCCCTGCTGCTGCGGCTGCAGCGAGCGCGGTGCGTTCGGGTTCTCGAAGGAGAGGTCCTTGGCGTATTGCGCCAGGGCGTTCAGGGTCGGGGTGAAGTCGTCGGGCTGCGCCGCGGCGCCACCGTTGCCGTTCGGGACCGGGGAATCGGCCATGGCGGAGGGTTCCTTCGAGGGCTGGACGTAAACGACGGGCCGGCACGCGCTGGCGCGAAAAACGGCGCGCGCGTCGGCGGCGTTGCGGCTATCATGCCCGCAGGCCGCGAACAAGCAGAGGCGCCGATCATCCCTTTCGCGTCACGGCCCCCGGCTTTCCCGATACAGCGGCAGGCCGGCTTCTCCGGCAAAGCCCCGCAGAACACGGCCAAGGAACACGGTATCGTCGCGCGCGGGCGCCTGGATACGGCGGGCCCCCGGCCCCATATCACCGGAATGGCCCGCGGTGCGGTGCCGGCCGGACGCTTGCCTTGCTCCGGTCCCGGTGCCAAAGCCGTCGATGCGCCGGAGATGTCGCAAGCTGTGCCGGGGCGGCCAGGGATGCTCCGCGTGAAGCCGCCAAGGAAGCCGTCAAGAACGGATCGATGAACGGATCGATGATGCAGGACTCCCTCGACCTTACGACCCTCATCTTCCTCGGGCTTGCGGTCTTCGTGATCTGGAAGCTGCGCTCGGTCCTCGGCCAGAAGACCGGGAGCGAGCGGCCGCCGTTCAACCCGCTGGCCCGGCGCGAGGAGCCGCCGGCGGCCCCCCGCGACGGCGACAACGTCGTGCGGCTGCCGGGCGCCGGTCCCGAGCGCGGCGCCGCCGCGCCGGTCGCCACCGCGGTGCCACGCAACTGGAAGGGTGTGGTCGAGCCGAACTCGCCCGCCGCCCGCGGCCTCGACCTGATCCTCCAGCAGGAGCCGAACTTCGATCCGCGCGGCTTCACCGACGGCGCCAAGGCCGCCTACGAGACGATCGTGACGGCCTTCGCCAAGGGCGACCGCAAGACGCTCAAGACCCTGCTCTCGCGCGAGGTCGCGGACGGGTTCGAGCGGGCGATCCAGGGCCGCGAGCGCGCCGGCCAGACCGTCGAGACCACCTTCGTGTCGATCGACCGGGCCGAGATCGTCGGGGTCGACGTGCGCAACCGCGTGGCCCAGGTCACCGTGCGCTACCTCTCGAAGCTGATCACCGCCACCCGCGGGCCGCAGGGGCAGGTGGTCGACGGCAGCCCCGAGAAGGTCGTCGACGTGACCGATGTCTGGACCTTCGCCCGGACGCTGGGCAGCCGGGACCCGAACTGGCAGCTCGTCGCGACGGAAGCGGGCCACTGAAGCTCGTCCCGATCGCGCTGCGATCGGCAGCGCCCTCGGTCTTTGGCTTCAGAGCTTTGATTGTGCCGCATTGTCTGCGACGAACCGGTTTCCGCTTCGTCGGACAATGCTCTCACGGCACGTAGCGCCGGCGGCTTGATCGGCTGCCGGCCCTCGGCGACAATCCCTCCGTCGCGAAGGCTCCTTTGCCAGGCCCGCGCGACACGACCAGCGCACAGCATTTCCCGGGGCCGGAGCCCGACAAGCCCATGCCGCCGGCCTTCGGCCCCTTTCCCGCTGCCAGTTCCGCGATCGGACGCGCGTCCGCCGGTCTGGCCCTCGCCGCCCTCCTCGCGGGCGGCGCAGTTCCGGCGGATGCGACCCCCCTGCGGGTCGGCGAGGCGATCCTCGAACCCGTCCCCTTCGCCGCCCTGCCGGGTTTTTCCGGCGACGACCTCGCGACGGCCCTCGCGACCTTTCGGGCGACCTGCGCGGCCCCCGCCGGCCCGGTCCTCGCCGAGGCGGTGCCGGGCGCGCCGAGTCAGGACCTCGCCCGTGCCTGCTCCGCCGTGGCCGGCGTGGCGCCGGACGGGGCCCGAGCCTTCTTCGAGCAGAACTTCTCCGCCTACCGCGTCCTGCGGCCGAACCGCGATGCGAACCTTGAGCGAACGAACGGCTTCCTCACCGGCTACTTCGAGCCCGAGCTCGCCGGCTCGCCCGTCGCCACGCCGGACTTCACCGTGCCGGCGCTCGCGCGCCCCGACGATCTCGTCTCTCTCGAGCCCGGTGAGACACGGCCTGGCCTCGACCCCGCTTTCCGCGCCGCGCGCCGCGACGGCGATGCCTTCCTGCCTTATCCGGACCGGGCGGCGATCGAGGACGGGGCGCTCGGCGCCCGCGCCCACCCGCTCCTCTGGCTGCGCGATGCCGTCGACCTCCTGGTGCTGCAGGTCCAGGGCTCCGGCCGGGTGCGCCTGCCCGATGGCCGCTCCGTCCGCCTCGCCTATGACGGCCGCAACGGCCGGCCCTACACCTCGGTCGCCCGCCTGATCGTGACCGGCGGCCACCTGCCGCTCGAAGGCCTGACGCTCGCCCGCTGGACCGGCTGGCTGCGCGCCAACCCTGCCATCGCCCGCGACCTGATTCGCCGCAACGCCTCCTACATCTTCTTCCGCCTCGACGAGGACGTGACGGAGGGGGCTGGCCCCCGCGGCGGCGCCGGCGTGCCGTTGACCGCCGGGCGCAGCCTCGCGGTCGATGCCACGCTGTGGCGCTATGGCCTGCCGTTCTGGCTGGAGGGATCGCTGCCCGATCCGGAGGGCGGCAGCGTCCCCTTGCGCCGCCTCGTCGTGGCGCAGGATACCGGCTCGGCGATCCTGGGGCCGGCCCGCGGCGATCTCTATCTCGGCACCGGCGCCCGGGCGGGTGCCATCGCCGGCCTGCTGCGCGACCCCGCGCGCTTCGTCGTGCTGCTGCCGAAGCCGGGCGATGCGGGAGCCGCACGGTGACCGAGCCTCCCCGGTTCCGGCGCCGGCGCCGACTCTCCGCCGAAGAGACCCGGCTCTGGGCCGAGATCTCCCGCCTGGTCACTCCGTTGCGCGGGCGGGCCGTTCCCTCCCCTCCCCTGCCGCTCCCGGAGCCCATCCCCGCGCCGGCCCCGGTCGCCGTGACGGTGCGGCCCGGTCGCCCGGCCGCGAAGACGCCGGTCCTGAAACAGGCGCCGGTCCCGCCTCCCCCTCCGCCTGCGCCGGTCCTGCCGCCGCTGGCGCCCCTCGAGCGGCGGGTGCGGACTGCACTGCGCCGGGGCTCGCGCAGCGTCGACGCGTCGATCGACCTGCACGGGATGCGCCAGGCCGAGGCCCACGCGGCCCTGATCGGCTTCCTGCACCGGTCCCGGGCTCAGGGCCACGCGGTGGTGCTGGTCGTCACCGGCAAGGGTGGAGCCGGCGGCGATCCATACGGCGAGCGCGGCGTGCTGCGCCGCAGCGTGCCGCATTGGCTGCGCCTGCCTGAACTTCGCCCCCTGGTCGTCGGCTTCGAGGAGGCGGCCCACCATCACGGCGGCGGTGGCGCGCTCTATATCCGGCTGCGTCGCCGCTGAGCCTTGCGCCGGTGACCGCCCGTCACCGGTTCCGTCACCCGCGGATACTGGGCCGACCCGCCGCAATACCTCGAGACGGGCCGGGAAAAGCCTGAAGCTCGACGGCGGCCGGGATGATGGCGAGTCGTGACTTGGGGGTTAAACCTTCCATATGTTAATGCGGGCGCGAGACGACTGCGCCGATAGTTCACCATGCTTCGGGCGCGGCCGGAGCATCCGCACCGGGTCCGCCGTCTCTTAGGGTGCTGCCGCACCGCGCCTCTCCCCAGTTTTCCGCAACCGCGGACTTGAGTCGACGACGAGGACCCGTTACATAAAGTCGTTCCCTCCTCCATCGTCACGTCACGTCGCATCCAGGGCCGCCCGGCCCCTCCACGCGACCTCCGGGACAATCAGGCGACGACTTCGCGACCGGTGCCCGCCTCGGCCACCCCGTTGCTCTCCGCTCAACGCCGCGTCCTGCGGCGGCCGGACCTGTCCTGACATGACGCCCCCCGCTTCGCCCCCGCACCCCGATATCCCATGATCGAAGACACCCTCGCCCCGATCGAGACCCCGGCCGCCCCCGCCATGCGTGAGGTGAAGCTGCAGGATCTCAAGTCGAAGACGCCGACCGAGCTCCTGACCTTCGCCGAGGAGGTCGAGGTCGAGAACGCCTCGACCATGCGCAAGCAGGAGCTGATGTTCGCGATCCTCAAGCAGCTCGCTGCCAAGGACGTCGAGATCATCGGCGCCGGCACGGTCGAGGTGCTGCAGGACGGTTTCGGCTTCCTGCGCTCCTCCGATTCGAACTACCTGCCCGGTCCCGACGACATCTACATCTCGCCGACGCAGATCCGCCGCTTCGGCCTGCGCACCGGCGACACCGTCGAGGGTCCCATCCGCGGCCCGAAGGACGGCGAGCGCTACTTCGCGCTGCTCAAGGTCAACACGATCAATTTCGAGAACCCGGACAAGATCAAGCACAAGGTCCACTTCGACAACCTGACGCCGCTGTTCCCCACGCAGCGCTTCAAGCTCGAACTGTCGGAGCCGACCCGCAAGGACTTCTCGCCCCGGATCATCGACATCGTCGCGCCGATCGGCAAGGGCCAGCGCGCCCTGATCGTGGCGCCGCCGCGCACCGGCAAAACGGTGCTGATGCAGAACATCGCCCAGTCGATCACCCTGAACCATCCCGAGTGCTACCTCATCGTCCTGCTCATCGACGAGCGGCCGGAGGAGGTCACCGATATGCAGCGCTCGGTGAAGGGCGAGGTGATCGCCTCGACCTTCGACGAGCCGGCGACCCGCCACGTCCAGGTCGCCGAGATGGTGATCGAGAAGGCCAAGCGCCTGGTCGAGCACGGCCGCGACGTCGTCATCCTGCTCGACTCGATCACCCGCCTCGGTCGCGCCTACAACACGGTGGTGCCGTCCTCCGGCAAGGTGCTGACCGGCGGCGTCGACGCCAACGCCCTGCAGCGGCCCAAGCGCTTCTTCGGTGCCGCCCGCAACATCGAGGAGGGTGGGTCCCTCACCATCATCGCGACCGCGCTGATCGACACCGGCTCGCGCATGGACGAGGTGATCTTCGAGGAGTTCAAGGGCACCGGCAACTCCGAGATCATCCTGGACCGCAAGGTCTCCGACAAGCGCATCTTCCCGGCGATCGACATCACCCGCTCCGGCACCCGCAAGGAGGAGCTGCTGGTCCCGCCGGACTCGCTCAAGAAGACCTACGTGCTCCGCCGCATCCTCAACCCGATGGGTGTCACCGACGCGATCGAGTTCCTGCTCGACAAGCTGCGCCAGACCAAGAGCAACGGCGACTTCTTCGATTCGATGAACACCTGATCCGACCGCCGGTCGCGATTACCCGGACGGTTTGTGCGGCGCCCCGAGAGGGGCGCCGTTCTCGTTTGAGCTGGGTGCGTAGATCCGTGCCTGCGCCCCCTCTCCCCTCTTCTCTCCTCCAACCCACGCCCTCATCCTGAGATGCCCGTGCAGTGGACCTCGGCGGCCTCCAATGGCCACAGAGACCTTTGGAGTTCTCCTTCGAGCAGGATGAGGGCGCGAGTGGGATGAGGTATCCTGGATTGGGAGCGGTTCGGCGTTGAGTTCCGGAGCGTTGCTTGCAAAGCAGCATCGGCGCATCGAGATCGCAGCACCCGTTCGGCACCGTGCCTAGATCCGTGCTAGCGACGGCACGCTGGTCCCCGATCCGGCACTCCCCCAAGCCTGCCGCTGTCACCCACGATGCACGCTTCCGACACCATCTTCGCTCCCGCTACCGGCTACGGCCGCACCGCCGTTGCCATCGTACGGATCAGCGGGCCGCAGGCCGGTCCCGCCCTCGCCGCGCTGATCCGGGCGCCGCTGCCCGCCGCGCGACGTCTCTCTCTGCGTACCCTGCGCGAGCCGGAAACCGCGGAACTGCTCGATCACGCCCTCGTCGCCTGGCTGCCTGGTCCCGGGACCGCCACAGGCGAGGACATGGTGGAGCTGCATCTCCATGGTGGTCCGGCGGTACGGGGGGCGATCCTGCGCAG
Source organism: Methylobacterium sp. EM32 (assembly GCF_040593685.1). Lineage (NCBI taxonomy): Bacteria > Pseudomonadati > Pseudomonadota > Alphaproteobacteria > Hyphomicrobiales > Methylobacteriaceae > Methylobacterium > Methylobacterium sp. EM32. Next base: position 67,138 of record NZ_JBEXZS010000179.1, read on the forward strand.
TCTCGGCGGGATGCCCGGCCTCGTACCCGCCGAGCCCGGCGCCTTCACCCGTCGCGCCTTTCTCAACGGCCGTATGGACCTGACCGCGGTCGAGGGCCTGGCCGACCTGATCGACGCCGAGACCGAGGCGCAGCGGCGTCAGGCCATCCGTCAGCTCGACGGTGCCCTTGGCCGCGCCGTCGAAGGCTGGCGGACCGGCCTCCTCGACGTCCTCGCTGGAACCGAGGCCGCGCTCGACTTCTCCGACGAGGGCGACATCGACGACGAGGCCCTGCCCGCGTCCGGGCGGGACGCTGCGGCGCGCATCCGCGATGCGATCCGAGCCGCCCTCGCCGATGGCCGCCGCGGCGAGCGCCTGCGGGACGGCTTCACGGTGGTGCTCGCCGGCGCGCCGAATTCCGGCAAGTCGACCCTGCTCAACGCCCTCGCCCGCCGGGACGTCGCCATCGTCTCGGCGATCCCCGGGACGACACGGGATGCGATCGAGGTCCGGTGCGATCTCGGCGGCCTGCCGGTCCTTCTGGTCGATACGGCAGGCCTGCGCGACAGCACCGATGCGATCGAGGCGGAGGGTGTGGCGCGCAGCCGGAGGCGCATCGATCAGGCCGATCTCGTTCTGTGGCTGCGCGAGCCGGACGGGGAAGTACCCCCTGCCCTCTCCGTCCCGGTCATCGTCGTCGCCACCAAGTGCGACCTGTCAGGCTCGGTCGACACCAACGAGATCCCGATCTCGGCCCTGACTGGCGCCGGGCTCAATCGGCTCCTCGCGGAGATCGAGCGCCGCGCGGAAACCTCTCTCGGCAGCGGCGACGCGCTCGTGACGCGGGAGCGGCAGCGGCTCGCCCTCGACCGCTGCCTCCACCACCTCGACCGTGTCGTCGCGCACGGCACCAATCTGCCGGCCGAATTGGTGGCCGAAGATCTGCGCCTGGCCGTGCGGGCCTTGGGCGAGGTGGCCGGGCGCGTCGGCGTCGAGGAGATGCTGGACCGACTCTTTTCCAGCTTCTGCATCGGCAAATGAGCGTCCCCTCCGCGGTGTTTTCACGTGAAACGCGGGATCGCGCGACAGCATGATTGACGCGGCCACGGAGGGCCGCCTAATCACCTCATGCTCATTGACGATTCTCCCTCCTGCGACGTGATCGTCGTCGGCGGCGGGCACGCGGGCGCCGAGGCGGCCGCGGCGGCCGCGCGCTACGGGGCTCGCACGATCCTGATCACCCACCGCCGCGACACGCTCGGGGCGATGTCCTGCAATCCGGCCATCGGCGGCCTCGGCAAGGGCCACCTCGTGCGCGAGGTCGACGCCCTCGACGGGCTGATGGGCCGCGTCGCTGACCGCGCTGGTATTCAGTTCCGCCTGCTCAATCGCCGCAAGGGCCCGGCCGTGCGCGGGCCGCGAACCCAGGCCGACCGCAAGCTCTACGCCCGGGCGATGCAGACCGCCTTGCGCGAGACACCCAACTTGACGATCGTCGAGGGCGAGGTCGCGGATCTCGCCGTTGTCGACGGGCGGGTAACCGGCGCCGTCCTCGCCGATGGCCGCATCCTCCCCTGCCGTGCCGTGGTCCTCACCACCGGGACCTTCCTGCGCGGCCTGATCCATATCGGCGAGTTCACCACGCCGGCCGGCCGGATCGGGGAAGGGCCGGCTCTCGGCCTCTCGGCGACCCTCGACCGGCACGGCTTCGCCCTCGGCCGCCTGAAGACCGGCACGCCACCGCGCCTCGATGGCCGTACCATCGACTGGCATGGAGTCGACAAGCAGGCCGCCGACGACGAGCCGGTACCGTTCTCGACCCTGACCGAGCGCATCACCACGCCGCAGATCGAGTGTGGCGTCACCCGGACGGGCCAGGCGGCGCACGACTTGATTCGGGCGAACCTCCACCGCTCGGCGATGTATTCCGGCGGCATCACCAGTCGCGGGCCGCGCTACTGCCCGTCGATCGAGGACAAGGTGGTGCGCTTCGGCGACCGCGACGGCCACCAGATCTTCCTGGAGCCGGAGGGTCTCGACGACCCGACCGTCTACCCGAACGGCATCTCGACGTCCCTGCCCGAGGACGTCCAGTCCGGCATCGTTCGGTCGTTGCCCGGCTGTGCGCGTGCGGTGATCCTGCGCCCCGGCTACGCGATCGAGTACGATTACGTCGATCCGCGCGAGCTCCACCCGACCTTGCAGACCCGACAGATCGCCGGCCTGTTCCTGGCCGGCCAGATCAACGGTACGACCGGCTATGAGGAAGCAGCGGGCCAGGGACTGGTGGCCGGGCTCAACGCCGCCCGGCTCGCCGGTGCGGCGGACCTTGCGGTGTTCGACCGGGCCGAGTCCTATCTCGGCGTAATGATCGACGATCTCGTGACCCACGGGGTCAGCGAGCCGTACCGCATGTTCACCTCGCGCTCGGAATACCGGCTCAGCCTGCGGGTCGACAATGCCGATGAGCGTCTAACGGGTCGCGGCCTCGACCTCGGCTGCGTCTCGCCGGCTCGCGCTGCGCACGATGCGGCGCGCCGGGAGGCGCTTCAAGGCGCGCGGCAGCAGCTGGACGAGTTGAGCCTCACGCCGACGGAGGCGCAACGGCATGGCATCGCGCTCAACCGCGACGGTATCCGGCGGTCGGCCTTCCAGCTCCTCTCCTATCCGGAGATCACCTGGGACCGGCTCGCCTTGGTGTGGCCGCAGCTCCGGGCCGTGCCCCCTGCCCTCGCCGATCGGCTGTGCACCGACGCGACCTACGCGGTTTATCTCGACCGGCAGCGAGCGGATATCGCGGCGTTCCGGCGCGATGAGTCCGTGGCTCTGCCGGTCCTGCTCGATTATGGCAGCATCGCTGGCTTGTCGAACGAGCTGCGGCTGAAGCTCGACAAGGTCCGGCCCCTCACCCTTGGGCAAGCCGCCCGCATCGAGGGTGTCACTCCAGCCGCCCTCACCCTCCTTGCCGCCCACGCCCGTCGCGGTGCTCCCACGCAGGTCCCGGCCGAATGACGACGACGCCTCCCGGCCGTGACGCCGTCCTGCGCGAGGCTGGCGTTTCACGTGAAACAGCCGCGGCGCTCGATCTCTACGTTGCGCAACTCACCCGCTGGCAATCGATCAAGAACCTCGTTGGCCCCTCGACTCTGGCCGAGGTCTGGACTCGCCACGTCGCCGACTCGCTCCAGCTCCTTGCGCTCGCTCCCGAGGCGACGCGCTGGCTCGATCTTGGCAGTGGCGCCGGCATTCCTGGATTGATCCTGGCAATCGCCGGCCGCGAGCGTCCGGGCTTCCGCGTCGATCTCGTCGAGAGCAACGGCCGCAAGGGCGCCTTCCTCCAAGAGACGGCCCGGCTCACTGGCGCACCCGCCAAAGTGCACGTCGCCCGCATCGAGACTGTGATTGCCGGCTTCACTGATTCGCAGATCGTGACCGCGCGCGCCCTCGCGCCGCTGTCGCAACTCCTCACCTGGGCCGAACCTTTGTTGAAAAAAGACGCCACCGGGCTTTTTCCGAAAGGGCGTGATGTCTTAACCGAATTGACCGAGGCGGAGGAAAGGTGGAGATTTACCGCGGATCTGATCCCGAGCCGGACCGATTCTGAGGCCAGAATCGTCCGCGTCTCCAGCTTGAGCGGCCTTTTCCCATGATCGCGGAACTCCCCGAGTCGCAGGCGAGCGGCAGCCCGCGGCCCCTGCGCATCATTGCGCTCGCCAACCAGAAAGGCGGCGTCGGCAAGACCACGACGGCAATCAATCTGGGCACTGCGCTTGCGGCGATCGGCGAGCGCGTGTTGATCGTCGATCTCGACCCGCAAGGCAACGCCTCAACCGGCCTCGGCATCGATCGGCGTCAGCGCCGCCTCTCGACCTACGACGTGCTCTCCGGCGAGGCGCCGATCGCCGACGCGGTGCAGGTGACGGCGGTGCCGCGCCTGTCGCTGGTCCCCTCGACCATGGATCTGTTGGGCCTCGAGATGGCGATGGCGAGTGCGTCGGACCGGGCGCAACGCCTGCGCCGTGCGCTCGAGCCGCTCGACCGGGACGAGGCGCCGGACGACCAGCGTTTCACCTACGTGCTGATCGATTGCCCGCCCTCGCTCAACCTGCTCACCCTCAATGCGCTCGCGGCGGCGCACGCGGTGCTGGTACCGCTGCAATGCGAGTTCTTCGCACTGGAGGGCCTGAGCCAGCTGCTGCGCACCGTCGAACAGGTCAAGAGCGCGCTCAACCCGCGCCTGGCGATCCAGGGCGTGGTGCTGACGATGTTCGATCCGCGCAACAACCTGTCGGCACAGGTCGTGGCCGACGTGCGCGAGTTCATGGGCGACAAGGTCTACGAGACCATGATTCCCCGCAACGTACGCGTCTCGGAGGCACCGTCGCACGGGAAGCCGGTGCTGCTCTACGATCTCAAGTGCGCTGGCTCGCAGGCCTATCTGCGGCTCGCTTCCGAGATCATCCAGCGGGAAGGCCGCCTGCCGGCCGCCGCCTGACGCCGTACACAGTGGAGCTATGGAGAGGATGAAGGGTATGGCGGAGGAGGGAGCGCGGCCGCGCCTCGGGCGGGGTCTCGCGGCGCTGATCGGTGATTTCGGCGAGGAAACTCCGGCTGCTCCCGAGAAGCCGAAGGCGGGCCAGCGACGCGTACCGATCGAGTTCCTGCGGCCGAACCCGCGCAACCCGCGTCGTCACTTCGCCGAGACCGAACTCGAGGAATTGTCGGCCTCGATCCGCACCCGCGGGGTGATTCAGCCGATCGTCGTCCGGGCGCTCGCCAACGTTCCGGACGCGTTCGAGATCGTTGCCGGCGAGCGGCGCTGGCGCGCCGCGCAGCGGGCCGGCCTACACGAGGTGCCGGTCGTCACGGTCGAGATCGACGACCGAACCTCGCTCGAATACGCCATCCTGGAGAACGTCCAGCGCGCCGACCTCAACGCCATCGAGGAGGCGGCGGGCTACGAGCGGCTGATGAGCGAGTTCCGCTACACCCAGACCGAGCTCGCCGAGATCATCGGCAAGAGCCGCAGCCACCTCGCGAACACCCTGCGCCTGCTGCAACTGCCGCCTGGGGTGCAAGATCACGTCATCGCCGGCACGCTCACCGCCGGCCACGCGCGGGCGCTCCTCGCCGTCAAGGATCCGGAGGCCGTTGCTCGCCGAGTGATCGACGATGGCATGACGGTGCGCGAAGTCGAGGCCCTGGCCGCCGGCGAGCAGACCGGTACCGGCCCGCGCCCCGGCCGGCCGCGCAAGGCCGCGGCCGAGAAGGACGCCGACACCCGCGCCCTCGAGCGCCGCCTGGAGGATATTTTGGGGGTCGTGGTGTCGATCGACGCCAAGGGCGCAGGCGGCGAGGTGCGCCTGCGCTACACCAGCCTCGACCAGCTCGACGGGCTGTGCCGGCGCTTGGAGATGTAGCGCGTCCCGTCGACGCCGTCCCGCCCACGCCCTCATCCTGAGGTGCCGCGCAGCGGCCTTGGACGCCTCCAGGGATCACGGAGGCTTCTGGAGGCCGCCTTCGAGGCCAACCGATCGTCGATCGGCCGCCATCTCAGGATGAGGGCGTGGGTGGGATAGGCATTGAGCATACCTGGGCCGATCTGACCCTGCTCCCCGTGCCCTGGCCTGTCCCTTCAGCGAAGGCAGGGGAGGGGGCTCGTCAGCCCCGCCGCGCCGCCTCGCTCGCCAGCCGCAGGAAGAGATCGGCCGCGACGGCGTGCGAGAAGTCGCCGCCGGCCCTGCGAGCGCCGAGCACCGCCTCCTGCAGCAACGACACCGCCCGGCGCAAAGAAGCCGGGCTCCAGCGGGCGAGCTGCGTCTCGACGATCTTCTGGCGCCGGAAATGCAGGCCGCGCCAGCCAGCCACCATCGCGCTCGGGCTCTTGCCCTCGCCGTCGAGGCGGGTGGCAAGCAGGGTGAGGGCGTGGCGGAGCGCGCCGCCCAGCATCACCGAGGCGTCCATGCCCTCGATCTGGAAGCGGCGATAGGCGCGCTCGGTCTCGGTGATCCGCCCTGCGAAGGCCGCGTCGATGAGCGCGTTGAGCATCGATCCCGACACGTCGCTGCCGATGGCCTCGACGTCGTCGATGCCAATCTCGCCCTGGCCGCGGGCGTAGAGCGCCAGCTTCTCGATCTCGCCGAGGCTCGCCCGCCGGTCGCCACCGAGTCCGCCGACGAGGAGGTCACGGGCCTCGCGGGTGATGCGCAAGCCATCGGCCCGCAGGGTGCGCTCGACGAGGTCGGCGAGGGTGCCGGCATCGTCCGGGTAGCAGGGGATCGCCAGCGCCTTGGGCGAGCGCTCGCAGACGACCCGCAGCGGGGCCGATTTGGCGAGGTCGCCGGCCTCGACCACGATGCGGGTATCGAGGCCGTCCTGCTTCAGCACCGCCTCGACCGCCGGCGCGTAGTTGCGGCTGGCTGGCCGCACCCAGACCGCGCGCTTGCCGCCGAACAGCCCGACCGTGCCGGCTTCGTCGATCAGGCGGCCGGGATCGCTCGCCAGCACGTCGCCGTCGATCTTCACCAGCGCGAACGGGTCGGAGGGATCATCGACCGCCTTCTCGGCGAGCAGGCGGGCTCGCTCGGTGACGAGGCCGGTATCCGGGCCGTAGACCAGGATCACGGCGATGCGCGGGTCGGGGCCGCGGCGCAGCAGCCCCTCGACCTCGCCGGCCTTGACGGCGGTCATGAAACGCCTCCGGCGATCGGGCGCGTGATCAGGGCTGGGTCGCCAGGATCGCGGCGACGCGGGTCTTGATCTGATCGGACAGGAGCTTGGCGAGCCGGATCTCGGCGTCGCGGGCGGCGCGCAGGCTGGCGAAGCGCTGGGCCGAACGGTCGTAGGTGGCGGTGCCCTGGGCGACGCCCTCTGTGATGATGCGGTCACCGACGAGTGTCTGCACCTTGTAGGAGGCGGTGCCGAGGAGCGTCGCCGATTCGGCCCGGCCGGTGATCGAGCTGACGATCGGCGTCTGCACCGTCTCGCTCGCCGCGAGGGTCAGGCGGTACTTCTTCTCTGACGGCTGGCCCGAGCCGTCGAGGTCGAAGACCAGTTCGCTGCGCAGGTAGTGGCCGAGACGCTCCTGCCCTTGCGCAGTCTTCGCCGGCTCGACCTGGATCGAGGCGAGCACGGCACTCAAGGGGGCACCAGAGGCGGTCGGCCCGTAGAGCGGCCGGAAGCAGGCCGAGAGGCCGAGCGCCAGGGTGGCGACGAGAGTAAGGTTCCGCGCCGTCTTCGCCGTGCTGCCTGCCATGAAGGTCCGTCCTGCCACCAAAGATCTCGTCGCCGCGACGCTGATGCCGTTACCGCTACGCTGTGGCCCTGCCAAGGGGGGCAGACGAGGCCTTCCGGATCAGGCCCCAGACTAGCGGAAGGGACCTAAAGAGTCTCTGCGGCAGCAGCAGGGCGCGGGTCCGACCGGGGCGGGAAATCGTGGATGTCGCGGATAAAGGAAGGGCCCGGTGATCCTTCGATCACCGGGCCCTGAACCCTGTCGGGATGCGCAGTCGATCAGACCACGATGTTGACGATGCGCAAAGGCACCACGATCACCTTGCGCGGCGGCTTGCCTTCCAGCGCCCGCTGCACCGGCTCCAGCGCCAGCACGGCCGCTTGCACGGCGGCCTGATCGGCGTCGCGCGGTACGGTCACGTCGGCGCGCTTGCGGCCGTTGATCTGCACCGGCAGCGTCACGCTGTCCTCGACCAGGAGGTCGTGACGCACGTCCGGCCATGCGGCCTCCGCCACCAGGCCGTCCTGCTTGAGCGCGGTCCAGCAGGTCTCGGCGAGGTGCGGCATCATCGGGGCGATGAGCTGGACCAGGATCCGCGTCGCCTCCTGCAGGGCAGGGGAGGGGGCGTGGCTGCGCTCGGCGTTGACCGCCTCCTGCAGGCTGTTCGCCAGCTCGTAGACATGCGCGACGCAGCGGTTGAAGCGCAGGCGCTCGATATCTTCGCCGACCGCGTTCAGGGCCTTGTGCGCCGCCTTCAGCACCGCCTCGCTGCCGGCGCCCGCGGGCTCGGTTCCGCCCTCGGCGACCTCGCTCACCATGCGCCAGACGCGCTGGACGAAGCGCGAGGCGCCCTGCACGCCGTCCTCGGTCCAGATCACGTCGCGCTCCGGCGGCGAGTCGGAGAGCATGAACCAGCGGGCGGTGTCGGCACCGTAGGAGGCGATGATGTCGTCGGGGTCGACGACGTTCTTCTTCGATTTCGACATCTTCTCGATCGCCCCGATGGCGATCGGCGCGTCGGTTTTCACGTGAAACGCTTTGCGGGCGCCGTCCTCGGTCACCACCTTGACGTCGACCGGTTGCACCCAGGCGCCGGCCTCGTCGCGATAGGTCTCGTGGACGACCATGCCCTGCGTGAACAGGCCTGCGAAGGGCTCGTCGAGCCCGGCCCAGCCGGTCTTGCGCATCGCCCGCATGAAGAAGCGGGAATAGAGCAGGTGCAGGATCGCGTGCTCGATGCCGCCGATATATTGGTCGACCGGCAGCCAGTGGTCGGCCACCGCCTTGTCGGTCGGCGCGTCCGTCAGCCACGGCGCGGTGAAGCGGGCGAAGTACCAGGACGAATCGACGAAGGTGTCCATCGTGTCGGTCTCGCGCCGGGACGGCGCGCCGCAGGACGGGCAGGGCACGGTGCGCCACGCCGCATCGCGCTCCAGCGGGTTGCCGGGCACGTCGAACGAGACCTCGTCCGGCAGGCGCACCGGCAGGTCTTCGACCGGCACCGGCACGACGCCGCATGAGTCGCAATGGATCACCGGGATCGGGCAGCCCCAGTAGCGCTGGCGCGAGACGCCCCAGTCGCGCAGGCGGAACTGCACCCGGCGTTGGGCCACAGGCGCACCGTCGAGGCTCTCGGCCTCCAGGCGGTCGGCGACGGTCTTGAACGCCGTATCGGTGTCCATCCCGTCGAGGAAGCGCGAGTTGATCATCCGCCCGTCGCCGTCATAGGCGGTGTCGGTGATCACGAAGCCGGCGGGGTCCTGATCCGGCGGGCAGACGACGGGCGTGTTGCCGAGACCGTACTTGTTGGCGAAGTCGAGGTCGCGCTGGTCATGGGCCGGGCAGCCGAACACCGCGCCGGTGCCGTACTCCATCAGCACGAAGTTCGCGACGTAGACCGGCAGGGTCCAGGACGGGTCGAGGGGATGGCGCACCTTGAGGCCGGTGTCGAAGCCGAGCTTCTCCGCCGTGTCGATCGCGGCCTGCGCCGTGCCCATGCGCCGGCACTCGGCGATGAAGTCCTGCAGCGCCGGCTCGTCCTTCGCCACCGCGGCAGCGAGCGGGTGGTCGGCGGCGACCGCCAGGAACTTGGCGCCGAACAGGGTGTCGGGACGCGTCGTGTAGACGGTGACGTCGCGGGCGGCGCCCTCGGGAGCGCTCTCCAGGGCGAAGCGCAGCTCCAGGCCTTCCGAGCGGCCGATCCAGTTGCGCTGCATCAGCCGGACCTTCTCCGGCCAGCGCTCCAGCGTGTCGAGCCGGTCGTCCAGGTCCTGGGCGAAGTCGGTGATCTTGAAGAACCACTGGGTCAGCTCGCGCTGCTCGACGAGCGCGCCCGAGCGCCAGCCGCGCCCGTCGATGACCTGCTCGTTGGCGAGCACGGTGTGGTCGACCGGGTCCCAGTTCACCTTGGCGGTGCGGCGCGCGACGAGCCCGGCCTGCAGGAAATCGAGGAACATCCGCTGCTGGTGCTTGTAATACTCGGGATCGCAGGTCGCGATCTCGCGGCTCCAGTCCAGCGACAGGCCCATCGATTGCAGCTGCGCCCGCATCGTCGCGATGTTGGCGTAGGTCCAGTCCCGCGGGTTGACCTTGTTCTGCATCGCGGCGTTCTCGGCCGGCAGGCCGAAGGCGTCCCAGCCCATCGGATGCAGGACGTTGAAGCCCTTGGCGCGCTTGTAGCGCGCGACCACGTCGCCCATCGCGTAGTTGCGCACGTGACCCATGTGGATGCGCCCCGACGGGTAGGGGAACATCTCGAGCACGTAGTATTTCGGGCGCGGATCGTCGTTGCGGGTGCGAAAAATCTCCCGCTCGGCCCACACCTGCTGCCAGTGGGGCTCGGAATCCTTCGCGTTGTAACGTTCGGCCATGGCGGCGTCTTTGCGACCGGTCGGCGCCGGCGCCGAGAGCACCGGCGGCAGGGATGAAGGGAAAACGTCACGGCCGCAAACGGTTGAGCTTGCTCGGCGCGGCGCCGGCGGACTAGGACACGGTTTGGTCCCGAGGGTCAACAATCAAGCGGAAAGGCAGCCGGTCATGATCGACCCGCAGACCGTCATGGCGAATCTGGCCGAGTTGCGCGAGGCGATCGCCCGGGCCGTCGAGGACAACGAGCGCGCGTCCACCGACGTCGCGCTGATCGCAGTCTCGAAGACGATGCCCGCGGAAGCGATTCGCCCGGCGCTGGAGGCGGGCCAGCGCCTGTTCGGCGAGAACTACGTGCAGGAGGCCAAGGCCAAGTGGCCCGCCTTGCGCGAGGCGTTTCCGGACGTCGAGCTGCACCTGATCGGCCCGCTGCAATCGAACAAGGCGCGCGAGGCGGTGGAGCTGTTCGACGTGATCCACACCCTCGACCGCACCTCCCTCGCCGCGTCCCTGGCGAAGGAGATCCAGCGCAGCGGCCGGCATCCGCGCCTGCTGGTCCAGGTCAATACCGGCGAGGAACCGCAGAAGGGCGGGGTGGCGCCGGGCGCGGTCGATGCCTTCCTGGCCGAGTGCCGCGAGACGCACGGCCTCGCGGTCTCGGGGTTGATGTGCATCCCGCCGGCGGAGGATCCGCCCTCGGCGCATTTCGGCCTGCTGGCGGCGATTGCCCGCCGCCACGCCCTGCCGGTCCTGTCGATGGGGATGAGCGCCGATTATCCGGCGGCGATCCAGATGGGCGCGACCCATGTCCGGGTCGGCAGCGCGATCTTCGGGGCGCGCCAAATGAGGGGCTGATGCGAGAGCGGCGGGGGGGGGGGGGGGGGGGGGGGGGGGGGGGGGGGGGGGGTTTTTTGGGGGGGGGGGGGGGGGGGGGGGGGGGGGGGGGGGGGGGGGTTGTGGGGGGGGGGGGGGGGGGGGGGGGGGGGGGGGGGGGGGGGGGGGGGGGGGCGGGGGGGGGGGGGGGGGGGGGGGGGGGGGGGGGGGGGGGGGGGGGG
>NZ_JBEXZS010000014.1:0-6183 GCF_040593685.1 Methylobacterium sp. EM32
ACCGGCGGCACCAGCCTCAGCCTCGTCAACGCCTCGGGCGACGCGCGGACGGTCACCGGCGTCGCCGCCGGGCGGCTGGCGGCCGGCTCGACGGAGGTCGTCAACGGCGGCCAGCTCTACGCCACCAACCAGCAGGTGGCGCGCAACGCGACCGATATCGCGGCGAATGCCAGCGGCCTGTCCAGCCTGAGCGCCGGCCTCGCCAACGGCGCGCTCGGCCTGGTGCAGCAGGACGCGACGAGCCGCACGCTCACAGTGGGAAAAACCACCGACGGCATGCTCGTCGATCTCGCCGGCACGCAAGGGACCCGCCGTCTCGCCGGCCTGTCGGCGGGCCTCCTCGAGAGCGACGCCGCGACTCTCGGGCAGCTGCGCCTTTCCGGCAGCGCCTTCACCACGGGTCTTGGCGGCGGGGCGGCCTACGATCCGGTCACCGGCGCCTTCACGGCCCCGAGCTACAGCGTCGGCGGGCGCAGCTACGGCAATGTGGGCGGCGCGCTTGCGGCGACGAACACTCTGGCGGTGCAGTACGTGGCGGATGCGGCGGGCAACCCGACCGGCACGGTCGATCTCGCCAAGGGTGGCGCGAGTCCTGTCGCCGTGCGCGGCGTCGCGGCGGGGCGGCTCGCCGCCGGCTCGACCGAGGCGGTCAACGGCAACCAACTCTACCAGACCAACCAGCAGGTCGCGTCCTTGAGTAGCGGGATCGCTGCAGGCACGATCGGGCTGCTGCGGCAGGACCAGGCGACCGGGGCGCTCAGCATCGCCGCCATGACCGGCGGCACCAGCCTCAGCCTCGTCAACGTTGCGGGCAACGCGCGGACCGTCACCGGCGTCGCCGCCGGCAGCCTTGCTGCCGGCTCGACCGAGGCGGTCAATGGCAATCAGCTCTACCAGACCAACCAGCAGGTCGCGACGCTCGACACGGCGATCCAGCAGGGCACCCTCGGCCTCGTCCGGCAGGACCCGGCCTCCCGCGGCCTCACCGTCGGCGCCGGCACCGATGGCACCACGGTCGCCTTCGCCGACCGCGCCGGCGCGGCGCGCACGCTCACCGGGATCGGCGCCGGCCGGATCGCCGCCGGCAGCCAGGAGGGCGTCAATGGCGGCCAGATCTACGGCGTCACCGCCTCCCTCGCCGCGTCCCTCGGGGGCGGGGCGGGGGTCGCCGCCGACGGGACGCTGACCCTGCCGCGCTTCACGGTGCAGGGCGGCACCTACGATTCGGTCGGCGGCGCGCTCGGCAGCCTCGACGCGGCGGTGACCAGCCTCAACACCAGCGGCAGCCGCTACGTCGCGGTCAACAGCACCGGGCCGGCCGCCCAGGCCAAGGGCGCCGACACGGTGGCGATCGGCCCCGGCGCCGTCGCGGGCGCCGGACGCGGCGTGGCGCTCGGCGCCGGTGCGGTGGCGAGCCGGGCCGGCCTTGCCGGCGCCACCGAGGCGTTCTCCGGCGTCGCGGTCGCCTCGAGTCAGGGCGCCGTCTCCGTCGGCGATGCCGGCGCCGAGCGGCAGATCACCAACGTCGCCGGCGGCACGCAGGACACCGACGCGGTCAACCTGCGGCAGCTGCGGGCGGTCGGCCGCGGCCTCGCCGGGGCGCTGGGCGGCGGGGCGGGTTATTCCGCCGACGGCACCTTCACGGCACCGTCCTACGCGGTCGGCGGGCAGAGCTATGCCAGCGTCGGCGCGGCCCTCGGCGCCGTCGACACCTTCGGGGCGCGCTACGACGTCGATCCGGCGACCGGCGGGCGCGGCCAGTCGATGACGCTGGCGGGTGGCGACCCCAACCAGCCGGTGCTGATCCGCAACGTCGCCGGCGGCCTGCTGCCGACCGACGCGGCGAATCTCGGTCAGGTGACCCAGGCCGCCGCCCAGGCGCGGTCTGAGGCCAACGCCTATACCGACCGCAGCGTCGCCGCCGCCTCCGCCGCGGCCAACGCCTATACCGACACCGCGGTGGCGCCGCTCCAGCGCCAGATGACCGCCTTCGGCAGCCAGCTCGCGGACCTGAACCGCCAGGTCGGCGAGGTGCGCGGCGAGGCCCGGCGCGCCGCGGCGATCGGCCTCGCGGCGGCGGCCCTGCGCTTCGACGACCGGCCCGGCAAGCTCAGCGTCGCGGCGGGCGGCGGCGTCTGGCGCGGCGAGGGCGCGGCCTCCTTCGGCCTCGGCTACACCCTGCCGGACGGCTGGGCACGGGTGAACGCTACGGGCGTGGCCGCCGGTCGCGACTTCGGCATCGGCGCCGGCGCGAGCTTCACGCTGAACTGAGGGCGAGGCTTGCACCGCCCCCGCACCCGCGCCGCGAGACGTCCGGCGGCCCTCCTCGCGGCGCTGCTCCTGCTCGCCCCGGTGCCGGCCGCGGCGCAACTGCGCGGCAGCCTCGCCGAGGCGGGGACGGAGCCGGCGGCAACGGGCGCGGTCGCACCGGCGGAGCCCGGCTACCGGATCAGGCCGGTCGCCGGCGCGCCGGCCGGGCCCGGGGTGCGGCGGGTGATCGAGACCTTCGGCGGCTGGACGCTGATCTGCGACGAGGAGAAGCGGCGGCGCATCTGCAACGCCTCGCAATCGATCGTCACCGCCGCCGGCGGGCTGGCCTTCAGCTGGTCGCTCGCCGCGACGAAGGGCGGCGAGCCGGTCTTCGTCCTGCGCGCCCCGGTCTCCGGCTTCCCGGCTCGCACCGTCACGCTCGACGTCGCCGGCCGGGAGACCGTGATCCGGCTGCCGAACTGCGATGCCGCCCTCTGCGTCGGCTTCCTACCGCTCGACGCCGCGCTCGTGCGCCAGATCAAGGCCCGCGCCGGTGTGACCATCCGCTACCGTGTGCGGGAGGGGAGCGCCCCGGTGGCGATCGCCGCCTCCCTCGACGGGCTCGGGGCGGCCATCGGCAGCATCCGCTGACGAACCCGGTCCCGGCGCGGCCCCGCCCCGCCGGGAGTGCAGAGCTCGGCGCCTTGCGCCACGGCCCGGGCTGCACCAAAGCGGGTCCGCCGGCGCTCCGCCCGGTTCCGGCGCTCCCCGATGCAGGCCGTCCTCAACGCCGCCCTCCCCATCTTCGCGCTGATCCTGGCAGGCTTCCTGTCCGGCCGCACCGCCCTGTTCGGGCCGGCCGCCGCCGACAGCCTGAACCGCTTCGCGATCTATCTCGCCCTGCCGGCGCTGATGTTCGGCGCGATGGCGAAGATCACCCCGGACCAGGTCGCCCAGATCGGGTTCGCGGCGGCCTTCGCGGGCGGCATCGCGGCGGCCTTCGCGGCGGCCTACCTCTTCGGGCGCGCGCGGTCGTTGCGCAGCGCCCAGGCCTGCATCGAGGGGCTGGATGCCGGCTACAGCAATGTCGGCTTCATGGGCATCCCGCTCTGCCTCCTGGTGTTCGGGCCCGCGAGCCTGCCGGCGGCGGTGATCGCGACCCTGTTCACCGCCTGCGTGCTGTTCCTGTTCGCGATCGTGCTGATCGAGCTCGACCTCCAGAAGGGGGCGGGGTCCGGCACCGCCCGCAAGGTGGTGCTGGCGCTGTTGCGCAACCCGCTGCTGATCGCGCCCCTCGCCGGCCTCGCGGTCGGGCTCACCGGCCTCGCCGTGCCGGGCCCGATCGAGCGTTTCGCCGCGCTCCTCGGCGGCGCGGCCTCGCCCTGCGCCCTCGTCTGCATCGGGCTGTTCCTGGCGCAGGAGCGGGTGGTGCTCTCCGACATCCGCCCGATGGCGGCGCTCGTCGTCCTCAAGCTGGTGCTGCAGCCGGCGGTGACGGCCCTCCTCGTCTACAAGGTCTTCGCGGTGCCGGACCTGTGGGCGCGGGCGGCTGTGCTGCTCAGCGCCCTGCCGATCGGGTCCGGGCCGTTCACGCTGGCCAAGCTCTACGGGCTCGAGGCCGGCGTGACCTCGGGGGCGATCCTGCTCTCGCACCTCGCTTCGGTGGTCACCGTGTCGCTGCTCGTCGCCTGGCTCGCCTGATACGGCGCGGTCGGTGACGGTCGTCGGGCCCGCGCGGGCAAGGCCCTGCGCCGTCGGACGGACCGGGATCGCGAAGACATCGCTTGAGCCGGCGGCGCGTCCGCGGGATCGACGCGAGACAGGTCTAACGCATTCGTCTCGGCCACGGCGAGGTGCCGCCGCCCGGCCCGGATCCCCGCCCGTGCCGCAGCGGATCCGCCGCTTCCTGTGGAGACGATTTGGGAATCTATGACGACGATGCTGCGCCGTCGGCGCTTAATCGAATCTTGAATGTTGACCCCGAGTCTAACACAATCGACCCGAGCAGGCAGGCTGGAGCGTAGCATGAGAACGGGGGGCTGCCGACTTGGGCTGAGCACGTCCGTCCCATCCGCATCCCCCGCCGGGGCACGGCTCGTCCGGAGCCGCGCGTAGGATTATGGCGGTTCCTCGCCTCGTTCGCCGATTCTTCGCCGCCGGGCCGCCGGCGCGCGACCGGGCGCTGGCCGGCCGGCTGATGCGGGTGATCTTCGGCTGCTACGTCGTGGTGGCGGTCGGCCTCACCGCTCTGCAGATGCTCGTCGCCTACCGGGCCGCCAGCCAGCGCCTGCAGGACGACGTGGCGGCGCTCCAGCGCACCTTCAGCCCCGGCATCGAGGATGCCATGTGGCGCTACAACGGCGAGGTGTTGCGCGGCATCCTGACCGGCATGCGCGAGATCCCGGCCGTCGTCGGGGTCGAGGTGCTGGACGAGGCGGGAGGGCGCGTCCAGGCGATCGGCACCGTCACCGACGCGTCCGGGCGGATCTGGCACATCGGCGGCCAGGAAGCGGCGCCGTCGGTCGCCCGCAGCTTCGGCACCCCGTTCAGCCGCACCTTCCCGATCGTCCACATCGACGGGAACGGCCGCCGCTACCCGATCGGCTCCTGGACCGTCCATTCCGACGACAGCATCGCGATCGAGCAGGTGAAGAACACGCTCTACGTGATCCTGATCAACTCGGCGATCAAGTCGGTGATGCTGTGGTTCATCTTCTATCTGGTGATCCGCACCATGGTCGGCCGGCCGCTGGGACAGATCCGCGACTACCTCGCCCGGATCGATGCCGACACCCTGGCGGCACCACCCCTCACGATCGAGGCCGGCGGCCGCAACGAGCTGCACGCCCTGGCCGGTGCGCTCAACACCATGCGCGACCGGCTGCGCTGCGCCTTCGAGGAGAACGCTGCGCTGATGCGCGACCTGCGCGAGATGAACGCGACGCTGCAGGACCGCATCGCCGAGCGCACCCGCGATCTCGAGACCCTGGCCCATACCGACCTGCTCACCGGCCTGTTCAACCGGCGCAAGCTCGACGAGGCCCTGGCCGAGGCGGCGGAGCGGGCGTGCTCGAGCGGCACGCCGCTGGCGCTGATCCTCGGCGACGTCGACAACTTCAAGGCGGTCAACGACCGCTACGGCCACACGATCGGCGACCAGGTGCTGGTCGCCTTCGCGGCGCTCCTGCGCGATGCGGTGCGGCCCAGCGACATTCTCGGCCGCTGGGGCGGCGAGGAGTTCATGCTGCTCTGCCCGGTCACCGACCTGTCGGCGGCCGCCGCCATCGCCGAGCGCCTGCGCCAGCGCGTCGAAGCCACCGCCCTGCCGGAGGTCGGCCCCCGCACCTGCTCCTTCGGCGTCGCCGTCCTGGCGCCGGGGGAGAGCACCGACAGCCTCGTCGCCCGCGCCGATGCCGCGCTCTACCGCTGCAAGCGCAATGGGCGGAACCGCGTCGAGGCGAGTGCCGGGCTGCAGCCGGAGGTGGAGATGCCGGAGCGGGCGGCGTGAGGCGGGGCCGGGTGACCACCAGCGCTCATCGGGATCCGTCGCTTCACGCGACAGACTTGACTCGATAGACGTACCACCCTCCGGGTCGGGCTCCGCCACGCGGCCCCGGGATGACGCCGAGACATGTCAGCCGTTAGGGCGGATCGATCGGCGCCGCCGACCAGACAGGCTCTCGGGATGAGGCCGATGGTGCGAGGAATCGAAGTCATGCCAACGGTCGTCGGCAACGACCTCTGGCTCCGTTCCCGCATTGTCGCCCAGCCTCTGGCCTGGCGTCGACGATTCGAGAGGGGTCGACGGCACGATGCGTCGGCATCTTGGGCCGTTGCTAGAGCATTTTCCGACGAAGTGGATGCCGGTTCGTCGTAGAAAATGCGGCAAAGTCAAAGACCTAGAGAGCTTCGCGATTGCAACGCGATCGTGAA
>NZ_JBEXZS010000180.1:0-1369 GCF_040593685.1 Methylobacterium sp. EM32
GGCGGAACCCAGCCTTTCACCCAGAGGCGCTTCATTGCATTTGCCCATGGCTCAGGCTCGGTTCCTGACGAGGGATCGGATTGGGGACAAAAACCGGTTTGAGGCGTGTCAGTGCGGTTCGTGGACCGAGTGATCGCAGTAGGTGCGATCGGATAGTTGACGCCGCGACGCTGGTCGCCAACCTATTGCGAGTATCGATTGCCGAGAAGCGGCGACAGCTTGATTGCTACAACGCAAAGAACGAATTATAGATTTTCTCAAAATTTACGCCGCTTTTTCGCTTAAAAAGCTACCGACACCTTAACTTTAAGCAATGAAAGTGAGGACAGATATGTCCTCACCCCAATGTAGTGAATTTTATGCCGACTGCAGATTGCCGGCAGACTGCTTGCCGCTGCGGCGATCGGTTTCCATTTCGTAGGAGATTTTTTGTCCATCGGTAAGGGTCTGCATGCCAGCCCGCTCGACTGCCGAGATGTGGACAAAGACATCCTTGGTGCCATCATCTGGCTGAATGAAACCGAAACCCTTTTGCACGTTGAACCATTTCACGGTGCCGACGCTCATCGCCATCTCCATATTTCCCAGGTGCATACATGAACTCAGCGCGCCACAACGTCGCTAAAGCTCCGACTATCGGCAGATCTGGAGAGAATAACAGAGCGGACGCCCGGGGTAAGCGGAACGAAAAGCCCGGCAATCCGGCCAATGATCAACTCGTCTCATATGGTTCGGATCAGGCGAATTAGCAAGGGCGCAGAGAAAAAACTTTTTGCGCGTTCGGTTCTCTAATACGAAATCTTGCAAAGGCGGCCTCATCGCGCAACTGTCCGATTCGACATAAGATGCCAGGATTGCACCCTCTGCCTCGTCGGGCCTCTTCGCGCCGTGGCCGATCTCCTCGCCGATCGATGTCGTCATACGAGCTCGGTAGCCTATCGAAAGAAAAGGGCTGCGTTGCATTGCACTGTAACGTCATTTATTAGGATAAAACCAAGTTTTACTACCTATTATGGCGCGATCGCGGAGCATTGATGATCATATGCCGATTGATATGTCGAAGCTGTAACTCATTTTTGATCAAGAAGACGCCGGTTATGAGATCAATCCGATCTGTTTTCAGGTATTTTTGACTATTGTTTGTGGCACTGTTTAAGTGTGTGTTTAATGATAAGCCATAGCTTCATCCGCTAGATTGATTATTTTGCGGTCTTTTACTTAAAAATATAATACATCGGAAAATAGTTGGATGACGACCGTGGAGGCACCTCAGAAGGCTGGCACCGGATCGTCATTGGTGACGCCTTCAGCGTCTTTCGCCGCCAAGCACCAGCCGGAGCGAGCGGGCGAGTTCGTCGCGGCGATAGGG
>NZ_JBEXZS010000181.1:0-1368 GCF_040593685.1 Methylobacterium sp. EM32
GGCGGAACCCAGCCTTTCACCCAGAGGCGCTTCATTGCATTTGCCCATGGCTCAGGCTCGGTTCCTGACGAGGGATCGGATTGGGGACAAAAACCGGCTTGAGGCGTGTCAGTGCGGTTCGTGGACCGAGTGATCGCAGTAGGTGCGATCGGATAGTTGACGCCGCGATGCTGGTCGCCAAACTATTGCGAGTATCGATTGCCGAGAAGCGGCGACAGCTTGATTGCTACAACGCAGAGAACGAATTATAGGCTTTCTCAAAATTCACGTCGCTTTTTTGCTTAAAAATCTACTACGCCTTAACTTTAAGCGATAGAAGTGAGGACAAATATGCCCTCACCCCAATATAGTGAATTCTATGCCGATTGCAGATTGCCGGCAGACTGCTTGCCGCTGCGGCGATCGGTTTCCATTTCGTAAGAGAGTTTCTGTCCATCGGTAAGGGTCTGCATGCCAGCCCGCTCGACTGCTGAGATGTGGACAAAGACATCCTTGGTGCCATCATCCGGCTGAATGAAGCCGAAACCCTTTTGCACGTTGAACCATTTCACGGTGCCGACGCTCATCGTCATCTCCATATTTCCCAGGTGCATTCATGAACTCAGCGCGCCACAGCGTCGCTAAAGCTCCGACTATCGGCAGATCTGGAGAGAATAACAGAGCGGACGCCCGGGGTAAGCGGAACGAAAAGCCCGGCAATCCGGCCAATGGTCAGCTCGTCTCATATGGTTCGGATCAGGCGAATTAGCAAGGGCGCAGAGAAAAAACTTTTTGCGCGTTCGGTTTTCTAATACGAAATCTTGCAAAGGTGGCCTCATCGCGCAGCTGTCCGCTTCGACATAAGATGCCATGATTGTACCCTCTGCCTCGTCGGGCCTCTTCGCGCCGTGGCCGATCTCCTCGCCGATCGATGTCGTCATAGGAGCTCGGTAGCCTATCGAAAGAAAAGGGCTGCGTTGCATTGCACTGTAACGTCATTGATGGGGATAAAACCAAGTTTTACTACCTATTCTGGCGCGATCGCGGAGCATTGATGATCATATGCCGATCGATATGTCGAAGCTGTAACTCATTTTTGATCAATGAGACGCCGGTGATGAGATCAAGCCGATCTGTTTTCAGGCATGTTTGACTATTGTTTGCGGCACTGTTTAAGTGCGTGTTTAATGATAAGCCATAGCTTCATCCGCTAGATTGATTATTTTACGGTCTTTCACATAAAAATATAATACATCGGAAAATAATTGGATGACGATCGTGGAGGCATCTCCGAAGGCTGGCACCGGATCGTCATTGGTGACGCCTTCAGCGTCTTTCGCCGCCAAGCACCAGCCGGAGCGAGCGGGCGAGTTCGTCGCGGCGATAGGG
>NZ_JBEXZS010000182.1:0-1121 GCF_040593685.1 Methylobacterium sp. EM32
TCCGGCCGCTCCAGGCCGTAGGCGAGGTTCGCCACCAGGAAGCCGAGCTTCGAGCCGGTGTCGTAGGTCTTGCCGCGATAATGCATGCCGTAGAACTTCTGCGTCTCCGACAGACGCTTCATGCCGTCGGTGAGCTGGATCTCGCCGCCGGCCCCGCGCTCGCCGCGCTCGAGGATGGAAAAGATCTCCGGCTGGAGGATGTAGCGGCCCGAGATGATGTAGTTCGACGGCGCGGTGCCCTTCGGCGGCTTCTCCACCATGCCGGTGATCTCGAAGGTGTCGCCGAATTCCTGGCCGACGCTGACGATGCCGTACTGGTGCGTCTGGTCGGGGGCGACCTCCTCGACGGCGATGATGTTGCCGCCGTGCTGGTCGTAGGCCTTGAGCATCTGCACCATGCTGCCGCGGCTGAGCATGTCGGGCAGGATCACCGCGAAGGGCTCGTCGCCGACGATCTCGCGGGCGCACCACACCGCGTGGCCGAGGCCCAGCGGCTCCTGCTGGCGGGTGAAGCTGGTCTGGCCGGCGGCCGGCAGGTCCTTCTTCAGCCCCTCGTAGGCCTCCGTCTTGCCGCGCTCCTGCAGGGTGCGCTCGAGCTCGTAGGAGAT
Organism: Methylobacterium sp. EM32; assembly: GCF_040593685.1. Taxonomy (NCBI): domain Bacteria; kingdom Pseudomonadati; phylum Pseudomonadota; class Alphaproteobacteria; order Hyphomicrobiales; family Methylobacteriaceae; genus Methylobacterium; species Methylobacterium sp. EM32. The sequence goes on from NZ_JBEXZS010000182.1 coordinate 609, forward strand.
GTCGAAATGGTCCTCGATCACCGCCTTGCCGCGGCCGGTGACGAAGATGAAATGCTCGATCCCGGCTTCCCGGGCCTCGTCGACCACGTGCTGGACCACCGGACGGTCGACGACCGTCAGCATCTCCTTGGGCACCGCCTTGGTCGCCGGCAGGAAACGGGTGCCGAGGCCCGCGACCGGGAGGACGGCTTTGCGAATGCGTTTCATCGTGCGTGATCCAGTGAACACCAAGGAGCGGCCGGACCGCCCGGCGGGACCGGGCGCGTCCGGGCTCTCACGCCCGGCCGACCCCCTCCCCGCGAGCAGCCTTGCCACCGGACAGCTTAATTGACGCTGAAGCATTGCGGGGTATGGATCAACCCGTTTCACAACGAGGAGCGAGCTGAATGGCGGTACTTGTCACGGGCGGCGCCGGCTATATCGGCAGCCATATGGTGCTCGCCCTGATCGACGCCGGCCACGACGAAGTGGTGGTCCTCGACGATCTCTCGACCGGCTTCGACTGGGCGCTGC
>NZ_JBEXZS010000183.1:0-18213 GCF_040593685.1 Methylobacterium sp. EM32
GCGCGCTGCAGGCGCGTCTGGCGGATGCTGCCGCGTCCTTCGCCCGGGTGGCGGAGGAGGCAGCTCAGCTGATCGGGACGCGGGCGGGCGAGGCCGATACGGCGCTGCACGGCGCGGTGGTGGGTCTGGCGGGCCGGGCCGAGGAGGCTGCGCTCGCGATCGGTCTCGCGGCCGAGACGGCGACCGGCGCCCTCGACGCGCGGACGCTCGCGGCCACCGCCGCCTTCGCCCGCGCCGCCGAGGAGGCCGGCCGCCTGGTGGCCGACCGCACGCAGGCCACCGACGCGACCCTGCGGGGCGCGGTCGAGCACCTGACGCGTCAGGCCGAGGACGTCGCGGCGGCCCTGGCGCTCGCGGCGGAATCCGCCACCGGCGCCCTCGACACCCGCCTCGCCGAGGTCGGGACCGCCTTCGAGAACAAGGGCCGCGCGCTGACCGACCTGATCGGCCGGCACGCCGAGGAGACCCAGACCCGCCTCGCGGAGGCCGGCCGCGACATCGTCGTGGCGGTGGCGAGCCAGGGCGCGCGCGTCAACGACGCGCTGGACAAGACCGGCACGGCGCTCGCCAGCGCCGCCGAGAACGGCGGCCGCGCCATCGACGAGGTGCTGACCAGCCGCCTCGCGGCGCTCCAGGACGCCATCGCCCGCGGCGACATTCTGGCCGACCGCATTTCTCGCGACACCCACGACCTCACCGCGAGCGTCTCCGGCCGCCTGGAGGAGATGGACCGCCTCATCACGGTCCAGGGCCGCGCCGTGGCCGAGACCATCGCCGAGCGCACCCGCGAGGCGCGCGAGGCCGTCGAGGCTCAGCTCGGGGCGCTCGAGGACCGCTCGGCCAAGCGCACCGCCGAGATCGGCGCCACCTTCAGCACCATGGTGGCCCATGTCGACCAGCATATCGGCGCCCGCGCCACGGCGCTGAACGAGGCCCTGATCGTGCGGGCCGGCGAGATGGCCCGGGTGATGGCTGAGGGCGGCCGCGAGGTCGCCCAGGCCCTCGACGGCCGCGCCGACGAGCTCGCCCGCGCCATCACCGCCCGCAGCCAGGCGATGAGCGACACGCTGACCGCCCGCGTCGGCGAGATCGGCGACGAGCTCGGCCGCCGCACCGAGGAGCTGACCCGCTCCCTCGATGCCGGCGCCGCCCGCTTCGACGAGCGGGTGATCGCCCGCCTCGACGGCCTCGCCCAGGCCCTCGACGAGCGCGGCCGCATCGTCGACGAGACCTTCGGCGTGAAGGCCGAGGAGGCCTTGCACCTGATCGAGAGCCGCACCCGCCGCCTCGACGAGGAGCTCGGCGCCCGCACCCGCGAGCTCGTCACCTTCGTGGAGAACCACAGCGGCGAGGCGAGCCGCGACCTCGCCGCCCAGGCCGAGGCGATCCGCGCCGCCTTCGAGGGTCGCGGCGAGACCCTGGCGCGCCTCGTCGACGAGCGCACCGCCGCAATGGCGCAGGAGATCGACGAGCGCGGCCGCGCGCTGTTCGGCTCGCTCGCCGGCCGCATGACCGAGCTGGCGCGGCTGTTCGACCGCGGCGGCACTGCCCTCTCCGACCTCATCGGCAAGCGCGGCGAAGCCGTGCTCGGGGCTCTGCGCCAGACGATCGAGGAGGCCGACCGCGTCCTCGCCGAGGGCTCGGGCCGCCTGGAGACCGTGGTGGGCGAGCGCGGCACCGCGCTGGCCACCCTGCTCGACGAACGTCACGGTCAGGTCGAGCGGCTGCTCGACGAGCGGACCGGTCATGTCGAGCGCGTGCTCGACGAGCGTCACGGCCGCATCGAGCACCTGTTCGGCGAGCGCCTGCGGGCCCTCGGCGGCCTCCTGGACGAGCAGGCCGCGACCCTGCGCGGGCTCCTCGACGGCCAGTCGGCGGCGCTCCATGCCGGGCTCGACGACCGGATCCGTGCCCTGCACGACGCCCTGGAGCAGCGTGCCGGCGCGGTGCGCCAGGTGCTCGACGACCAGGCCGGCGCCCTCGGCGCCGTGCTCGACGACCGGGTCGGGACCCTGCGCGGCGTGATCGCGGAGGGTGGCGACACCCTGGCGGCGACGCTGGAGGAGCGCGTCGGCCGCGCCGTCGGCACGGTCGACCAGCGCACTCACGCCCTCTCGCGCCTGTTCGACGACCGCCTCGCCGCCCTCGACCACCTGGTCGAGAGCCGCGGCGCGGCCTTCGCGGAGGCGGTGGAGGCCCGTGCCCAGGCGCTCGCCGGGATGCTGGACGACCGCACCGAGGCCTTCGCCCGGGCGGCGCAATCCGGCGGCACCAGCCTGTCGGGCCGCATCGAGGCGGCGCTCAGCGACCTCGACGGCCTGATCGAGTCCCGCTCGCGGGCGCTGGAGACCACCCTCGGCCAGCGCGGCGAGGCCCTGGCGGGCTTGATCGCGGCGAGGGGCGAGGAGGCCGCCGGCCTGCTCGAATCCCGCGTCGCGACGCTCGGCGACGCGGTGTCGCGCAGCGCCGAAGCCGTGTCCGGCCTCCTCTCCGAGCGCGAGGCCGGCCTCGGCGACGCCCTCGACGGGCACCGGACGGCGCTCGCCCGGACCCTCACCGAGCGCGTGGAAGCGCTGGCGTCCCTGCTGCGCGAGCGCGAGGAGGCCATCGCCGGCACGATCGAGCAGGGCGGCGGCAACCTGGTGCGGCTGATCGACGGCCGCCAGCGGGCGCTGGCCGAGCTGACCGGCGCCGGCGACGTCCTGGCCCGCCGGGTCCAGGAGCGCATCGACGTGCTCGCCGCCACGATCCGCAGCGGCGGCGACGCGCTGGCCGGCCTGCTCGACTCGCGCAACAGCGACCTCGCCGAGACCTTCGACGGCCGCGGCGCGGCGCTGACCGCCCTGCTCGACGCCCGCGTGGCCGAGCTGTCCACCGCCCTCGAGCGCAGCCGCGCCGCCCTCGACGCGGTGCTCGGCGGGCAGGTCGAGGCGCTGGCCCAGCGGCTCGACGCCGGCGGCGAGGCGGTGGCCGCGCAGCTGCGGTCGAGCATCGAGGCGCTCGGCGGCACCGTCGAGGAGCGCGCCGCGGCCTTCGGGATGCTGGTCGACGCCAAGGCGGCGGAGCTCGCCGCCCTGATGCAGGCCCGCACCGAGGCCCTGTCGGGCAGCGTCGACGAGCGCTCGGCGGCCTTCACGGCCCGGATCGACGGCCGGATGCGCGCCTTCGCGGCCCTGGTGGCGGCCCGCGGCGAGGCCCTGGCCGACGCCTTCGACGACCGCAGCGACGCTTACGCGGCCCTGGTCGATGCCCGTACCGCGGCGCTCACGGCGGCCCTCGACGAGCGGGTCGCGAGCCTGCACGGCGCCATGGACGAGCGCTCCGCGGCCCTCGCCGCGGCGGTGGACGAGCGCAGCGCCCAGCTGAGCTCGGGCTTCGACCGCCGCGCCGCGGCCTTCGCGGCGCTGATCGACCAGCGCGGCACCACCCTGACCCGGGCTCTCGCCGAGACCGCCCGCGACCTGACCCAGGCGATCGACGGGCGCGGCAACGAGCTGAATCGCGGCCTCGCCGAGCGGGTCGAGACCCTGCGCCAGATCGTCGACGAGCGCGGCGGAAGCCTGAGCCAGACCCTCGAGGCGACCGCGGCCTCGTTGCAGCGCACGATCGACCAGCGCGGCGGTGCCCTGGTGGCGGCGCTCGCGGCGAGCGGCCAGACGGTCGAGGGGCTCGACCGCCAGGTGGCGCAGCTGCGCGACCTCGTCGAGGGCCCCGGCAGCGAGCTGGTCACGGTCCTGACTCAGCGCAGCGAGGCGCTGGAACGGGCGGTGACCGAGGGGATGGGCGGCGCCGTGGCGGCGCTCGGCGAACGCGCCGAGACGCTGGCGGCCCTCTCCTCCGAGGCGGCCGAGACCCTGCGCCGGGCGGCCGACCAGGGCGCAGCCCGGGCGGTCGAGGCCCTGACGCAGGTCAACCAGCGCCTCGGCGGCGAGCTCGGCGGCTTGATCGGCCGCATCGAGGCCGCCTGCGGCGCGCTCCAGGACCTCATCGGCAAGTCCGGCGAGAACCTGTCGGCGATCGAGGGCGGGCTGTCCGGCCGGGTGCAGGAGATCCAGTCGGCGCTCGCCGAGATCGCCGCCGAGACCGGCAAGGCATCCGATCGGGTCGCCGAGCAGGTCGGCGCGCTCCAGGGCGCGGCGACCGGGGCGCTGCGCCAGGCGGCGGGCCTCGCCGCGACGCTCGATGCCCGCGGCAAGGCCCTGACCGAGACCGCGCGCCAGCATATCGGCGACCTCACGGCGGCCGCCGGTGCGCTCGAAGGCGCCGAGGGCCGGGTCAACGCCTCGCTCGGCGAGCGCCGGACCGAGATCGACGCCCTGCTCGGCAGCATCGACGCCCGCTCGGCAGCGCTCGCCGCCGCCACGGAGGGTGTCGGCGCCCGGGTCGAGGCTACGCTCAAGACCATCGAGGCCCGCACCCAGGCGCTGGGTCGCGAGATCGAGGCCAGCGCCCGCCAGGCCGGCAGCGCCGTGACGGAGGCGTTCGAGCGCCTGCGCTCCGGCACCGGCCAGGAGGGCGAGCGGGCGGCCGAATCGGTCCGCCAGGCGGTGGCGGGCGCCTCGGGCGAGATGCGCGAGGCCTTCGGCGACGCCGCCGAGCGCTTCCAGGGCACGGTGGAATCCATGCGCGGCATGGCGAGCGAGATCCGCCGCACCCTGGAGGAGATCCGCGGCGACCTGCAGCGCGGCGTGGTCAGCATCCCGCAGGAGGCGCAGGACGCCACCGGCGAGATGCGCCGGGTGGTGGCCGAGCAGATCAAGGCCCTGAACGAGCTCTCGGCGCTGGTCCAGCGCTCGCCCCGCGCGGTCGATGTCGCCCAACCCTTGGCCCAACCCCGCGCCGCGGAAGCCGGCCGGTCTGCCGCTTCGGTTTCGGGTCCGGCGGTTCAGAAGCCGCAAGGCCAGAGCCCGCAGGCCCAGAGCCCGCGGAACCAAGCCCCGGCGCAGTCGGCTCCGGCTCCGGTGCCGGCTTCGGCGCAGGCCGCCCGGCCGTCGGCGCCGAAGCCGGCAGTCCAGGCTCCGGCTCAGCCCGCGCCTCAGGCTGCCGCCCCGGCGCGCCCGGCCCAAGGACCAGCTCAGGTCCCGGCCCGTCCGGCGCCGGTGCAGGGATCGGCGCAAGGCTCGACCCGCCCGGCCGCCCCGCAGGCCGCGAACCGGCCTTCCGGCGAGGCGCGGCGCGACGCCGCCCTCCCCCGCACCGGGTCCGGCGGCTGGCTCTCCGACCTCCTCTCCCGCGCCTCGCAGGACGATGAGGACGAGGGACCGGCGGCCGGCAAGGCTGCGGCCAAGGCCGGCCAAGAGAAGCCCGGCCAGGAGAAGCCCGGCCAGCAGAAGGCGAGCCAGGAGAGCAAGGCGGGCCAGAACACCGGCGCCGACCAGGCCGGCGCGGCGGCGATCGACTCGATCTCCAGCAACATCGCCCGGATGATCGAGCACCCGGCCGCGGTGGACCTTTGGGAGCGCTACCGGCGCGGCGAGACGGAGCTGTTCACCCGCCGCCTCTACACCGCGGAAGGCCAGCAGACCTTCGATGAGATCCGCCGCCGCTACCGCGCCGAGCCGGATTTCCGCCGGACCGTCGACCACTACGTGCGGGAGTTCGAGCGCCTGCTCGGCGAGGTCTCCCGCACCGACAAGGACCCGCGCCGGGCCAACGCCTATCTCACCTCGGAGAGCGGCAAGGTCTACACGATGCTGGCCCATGCCAGCGGGCGCTTCGAGGGGGCGTGAGCCCTCCGGGCGCACCCGTCCCGACGCGAACGAGGCTCCCTCCGGTCCCACGGGATCGGAGGGAGCCTTTTTTCATGGGATCGCACCGTGTTGCTTCGGCCGTCCTCACATCTGCCGCAGTATACGGCGTCCGCTACATGACGATCATTTCATGACTCCCGGGCGCAACGTCGGGGAAGCGTCCACGTTCTCGGAGCATGAGCTGTACGGATCGGGCGCCGGGTCGATCGCGGCCCCTGAGACCGGCTCGGTCCGCCCCTCAAGTGAGGAGATGTCATGAGCGTTCGATCCCGCCTCCCCTCCCTGGCTCTGGCCGGCCTGCTGGTCCTCGCGGCCTGGCCCGCGGCCGCGGACGGTCTCTCCTGCCCCGGCACCGGCAAAGTGGCGCCGGACGGACCGCTGTTCGAGGCCATCGCCAAGCCGGGTGCCGGTGCCGGGTCGAACCGCGATCTTCAGGCCGCGGTGCAGCGCCTGCGGGCCGAGGGCCAGTCGAACGGCGCGATCATCGACCACGCGGTGGCGTCCTACTGCCCGGTCATCGATCGCGATGGCAGCCTGTCGCTGCCGCAGAAGCAGGCAGCCCTGCGCAGCTTCGCCGCGCAAGTGACGGCGCTCGTCTACGATCCGGCCCAGGACGCGACGCGGATCCTCGTCACCGTGCCGGTGCCGACCGCCCTGTCAGACCAGATCGACGCCGCGGCGGCCAAGGCAAAGGAGAGCCGCGACGCCTGGATCGTCCGGACGCTGGAAGCGGGGATCGGAGGTCGCTGAGAGATCGGCGGGGACAGTGATCCGCCTGCGGTCCCGTCAGAGCAGCCCCAGCGACGCCAATTCCCGCCGCATCGTCTCGGGCATCGCCGCGAGGTCGCCGGCGGCGGCCCGGGAGATGTCGCGCGGGGCGTCCTTGGGCGCGAGGTAGCGCCAGCCCTGGAACGGCCGGCACGGCCGGGGCTCGACCGGGGTGACCGCCGGGTCGAGGACGAGGCGGCAGCGGCCGACGCCCTCGCCGTCGGTGAAGGGGCGGATCGCCTGTACCGGCTGGCGGCAGGCGATCTGGCCGCGGATCACCCAGTAGAGCGAGCCCGCTCCGGCGATCTCGTCGCCGCGCTTCGGCACCATGCGGGTGATGTGGGCCTGCTCGTGCGGGCGGCCGAGGCGGACGGATTCGGCCCGGCGGGCGGCGATCCACTCCTCGAGGTCGGCGATGGAGTCGCAGCCGACGCAGAGCTTCAGGAGGTGCAGGGACATCGCGGCTCAGCGTAGGGGTCTGGCGAGAAGTGGCGTTCCCTGCGGGGCGATTGGGGCGCCGGGAGGGCGGGTGTCCCGCGCCAGGACGTCGCCCCTGCGCTGCTACTCCTCAGGTGAAGCGGGCGAGCTTCTCGTCGAGGGCGAGGTCGTCGATCTCCGCGAAGGCGTCCTCCAGCGCGACCGTGTCGTCGGCGGCCGGCGCCTCGTCGCGGACCGGCACGAAGGCGATGTCGTCGTCGAGCGTCGCCGGCTCGACCAGGCGCAGGCGTGGGCCCGAGGCCGGCTCCTCGTCCCGGGACTCGTCCGGGCCGGCCGACTGGGCGGCCGATTGGCCTGTCGCCACGATCTGGTCGACGTCGTCCTGGTCGAGGGTCGTGTCCCGCATCTCGGGCCGGTGCGCAGCCGGGGCCGGCGGGTCGTCTTCGCTTGCCCAGATCTCGATCATCGCGGTCAGGCGCTGCTCAAGGTAGCGCAGGGTGTTGACGATCCGGCTGGTGCGCTGCGCCGTCAGGTCCTGGAACGAGCAGGCGGTGTAGATCTGGGTCGCGTTCTGGTCGAGGCGGTCGCAGACCCGGCTGTCGGCCCCGGTCTCGCGCAGGGTCCAGGCGACCTCCTGCACCTCCTCGGCGGCCTGGAGGATGTCGGAGGTGGCGCGCTCGGTGGTGCGCACGATGCCGTCGAGGGCCTCGGAGGCGGCGCCGAGCTGGCTCTGGTCCTGGTCGGGGGTGTGGATCGCCGCGATCTCGGACTTGGTGCGGCTGATCGCCTTGGCCATCTCGATCAGGTCGAAGCGCAGGCGCTCCATCCCGGAGGGGCCGCGCTCGCCGACCACGGCGGATTCGAGCCGGCCGATCGCCTGGAGCAGCACGTCGGTATCGGCGGTGCGGTTGCGCTTGGCGTACTCGCCCAGGAACCAGCGCCCCCGCGCTGTCTCCAGCATCGCGCCCTCGATGACGTCGTACTCCTCCCGCGGAGCGGGGAGCGAAGGGGTCCCGGCCATCTCACCTGCCCTGTCATCGCCGGCCCGACGGAACGCTTCGGCGGCGTCGCCCGGAGGCGTTCTCGGTGTTTACGCTTGACATCCCGGCGTTAACGGCGGCTTACGCCAGGCCCGCCAGCGGCGGACTGATTCGGTCCGCTCCCCGGCCCTCCCCGCCCCAGCATCCCCGTGCAGCCTCTCCCGCTCCCCCTCGGCGACGGCTCGCGCCTCGCCCTGCTCTACGCGGCGGTCTTCGCCGGCATCGGCGTGGCGATGCCGTTCCTGCCGCTCTGGCTGTCCGGCCTCGGCCTCGGGCCGGAGCTGATCGGCGCCCTGGTGGCGCTGCCGATCCTGGTCCGGATCGTCGCGACGGCGCCCCTCGTCGGGCTGATCGACCGCGGCCTCGCCCCGCGCCGGCTGATGATCGCCGGCAGCCTGGGTCTCGCCGCCACCTACGCGCTGATGCCCTCCGCCGCCGGACTCGGCTGGCCGATGCTGGCCGGGCTGATCGTCCTCAACGCGATCGCCGGGGCGCCGCTGGTGCCCTGCCTCGACTACCAGAGCCTCGCCGCGGTGCGGCGCGGGCCCGGCCTCGACTACGCCCGGATCCGCCTCGGCGGCTCGCTCGGCTTCCTCGCCGCCACCCTGCTCGGCGGCTGGCTCCTCGGTCTCGTCGGCACCGGCAGCATCACCCACTTCCTCGCCGGGCTGGAGCTCGCCTCGGCCTGCGGTGCCGCGCACCTGCTGCGCCGGGCGGAGGGCGCGCCCCCGGCCCCCCGGGCGGCCGGGCGGGTGCGCCTGCCCGCCGCCCTGTGGCTCGCCATCGCGGCCGGCGCGGCGATCCAGGCGAGCCACGCCGCGGTCTACGCCTTCGGGTCGATCCATTGGGGCACCCTCGGCCTGACGCCGGCGACGACCGGCTTCGCCTGGGGCATCGGCGTCGTCGCCGAGATCGCGTTCTTCGCCCTCGCCGGCCGGGTCCCCGGTTTGCGCGACGCGCCGTTCCGGCTGCTCGCGCTCGGGGCGGGGGCGGCGCTCCTGCGCTGGGCCGGGCTGCTCGCGGCCGCCGGCCTGCCCTCCCTCGTCCTGCCGCTCCAGATCCTGCACGGCCTGACCTTCGGGGCGACGCAGCTCGGCGCCATGGCGGCCCTGTCGCGCCTCGCCCCCGAGGGCGCGCGCGGCGCCGCGCAGGGGACCTACGCCGCCTGCTCCGCCCTCGCTTCGGCCACCGCCACCCTGGCGAGCGGGGCGGCCTACCGGGCGGGCGGCGGGTCCCTCGCCTTCGGGCTGATGCTGCCGGTGGCCGGCCTCGGCCTCGCCCTTACCGTTGCCGCCGCGAGGATGGCCCGGCGGTAGCCACGACGCCGGGTTGCGGCATGCGGGCCATGGTTTGCGAATTGTTAGCATCACGCGGTATAGGACCGCCGCGAGGGGATTGTTGTGGCGAACGAGGGAGGCCGGCCCGTGCCGACCGCACCCATCACGCGGGGGGCCGATCCGGCCCGCGTCGCGGTCGAGCGCGCGCGCGACGGGATCGCCGCACGCCTCGCCGGCCGCTGGACCGCCGACCAGGCCCCCGCCGTCGAGGCCGCTTCCGCGGAGATACTGGCCGCCGGGGGCCCCCTTCTCATCGACCTCTCGGGCCTCGCCCGCCTCGATACGCTCGGCGCCTGGGTGCTGGAGCGGACCCGCGCCACCCTTCCGGCCGGCACGGCTTACGCGGGCGCTTCCCCCGAGCACCTGATCCTCCTGCGCGAGGTCGCCTACCGCGAGGCCGCGCCGGCGTCGCGCCGCCGGCGCTTCCGCCCCCTCGATCCGGTGGCGAGCTTGGGGTCGGGGGTGCGCAGCCTCGGCCGCGAGGGCCTGTCCGGGCTCGCCTTCCTGGGCGAGGTGGTGGCGGGCTGCCTGCGTGTGCTCGCCCGCCCGCGCAGCTTCCGCGGGCCGGCGCTCATCAACCAGATCGAGCAGATCGCGCTCCGCGGCGCGCCGATCATCATGCTGATCTCGTTCCTGGTCGGCTGCATCGTCACCCAGCAGGGCATCATCCAGCTCCAGCGCTTCGGGGCCCAGACCTACGTCGTCAACATGATCGGCATCCTGACCCTGCGCGAGCTCGGGGTGCTGCTCACCTCGATCATGGTCGCGGGGCGCTCCGGCTCGGCCTTCACGGCCGAGATCGGCTCGATGCGCATGCGTGAGGAGGTCGATGCGCTGCGCGTCATGGGCCTCGACCCGATCGAGATCCTGATCGTCCCGCGCATCATCGCGTTGATGCTCGCCCTGCCGATGCTGGCCTTCCTGGCCGATCTCGCGGCGCTCGCCGGCGGCGCGATGACCTCGTTCCTGTATGGCGGCCTGTCGCTCGAGGCGTTCACCTTCCGGCTCCAGAACGCGATCGGCTTTCGCCACCTCGCCATCGGGTTGATCAAGGCGCCGTTCATGGCGCTGATCATCGGCATCATCGCGTCGGTCGAGGGGTTCATGGTCGAGGGCTCGGCCGAGTCGCTCGGCCGCCACGTCACCGCCTCAGTCGTCAAGTCTATCTTCATGGTCATCGTCCTCGATGGGCTCTTCGCGGTGTTCTTCGCGGCCATCGACTTCTGAGCGAGGCGACCCCACCCTTGGCGACCGCGTCTCCCACCCTCCCTGCGCACCCGAGCCGCGATGCGATCATCCGCGTGCGCGACCTCGTGGTCGGCTTCGGCGACCGCACGGTGCTGAAGGGCCTGAACCTCGACATCCGCCGGGGGGAGATCCTGGGCTTCGTCGGCCCGTCCGGCCAGGGCAAGTCGGTGCTCACCCGCACGCTGCTCGGCCTGGTGCCGAAGCGCTCCGGCACGATCGAGGTGTTCGGCGAGGATGTCGACCGCCTGACCCTCGCCCAGCGCCGGGTGATCGAGCGGCGCTGGGGCGTGCTGTTCCAGCAGGGCGCGTTGTTCTCGGCGCTCACCGTCAAGCAGAACATCCAGGTGCCGATGCGCGAGCACCTGAAGCTGTCCGAGCGCCTGCTCGACGAGTTCGCCCGGCTCAAGATCGAGATGGTGGGCCTCAAGCCCGACGCCGCCGACAAGCTGCCCTCCGAGCTCTCCGGCGGCATGATCAAGCGCGCGGCTCTGGCCCGGGCGCTGGCCCTCGACCCGGAGGTGCTCTTCCTCGACGAGCCGACCTCGGGCCTCGACCCGATCGGCGCCGGCGAGTTCGACGAGCTGGTGGCGACGCTCCAGCGCACGCTGGGGCTGACCGTGTTCATGGTCACCCACGACCTCGACAGCCTCTACACCGCCTGCGACCGCATCGCGGCGCTCGGCGACGGGCAGATCATCGCCGAGGGGCCGATCGACGCGATGCTCGCCTCCGATCATCCCTGGCTGCGCTCCTACTTCCACGGCAAGCGCGCCCGCTCGATCGTGGTAGAAGGTTTTCAAGCTGCGGCCGATCACCCGTCATCCCGCGGATCTGTGGAGGGTGTCGCCTGATGTGCGCTCCCGCACCCTGCATCCACCGGCCCACCCTTAAGCTTGGTATGTTAGGCCATGCCACTCCAGGCCATGCCCCTCTGAGTCATGCTACTTGGGCGTGTGGTCCGCTCCCCGCCCCGCACGAGCACGGAAACCGTTAAGGCATGGAAACCCGCGCCAACAACGTCCTGATCGGCGCCTTCACGCTGGCGGTGATCGCGCTCGGCTTCGTCTTCGCGTTCTGGCTGCGCGGCAATTCAGCGAACCAGGCCCGGATGCCGGTGCGCATCGTGTTCTCCGGTGGCGTCGGGGGCTTGGCCAAGGGGGCGGTCGTCACCTTCAACGGCATCCGGGTCGGCGAGGCGACCGACGTGCGGCTGCTGCCGCAGGACCCGCGCCGGGTGACGGCGATCATCGAGGTCAATCGCGGCACGCCGCTGCGCGTCGATACCCATGCGCGCCTCGACATGACGATGCTGACCGGCGTCGCCTCGATCGCCCTCGTCGGCGGCAGCGCCGACGCGGCGCCGCTGGTCCCGACCACCAACGACCCGGTGCCGACCATCTACGCCGACGCCGCCGACATCCAGGACCTGATGGCGGCCGCCCGCACCATCGCGCAGCGCGCCGACGACATGCTCCAGCGCCTTGACCGGGTGGTCGCCGGCAACGAGGGCGCGATCAACCGCACGCTCGCCAATGTCGAGCGCTTCTCCAAGACACTCGGCGACAGCGCGCCGGCCCTCGACGCCTTGACCAAGGCGGTGGACGGCCGCAAGCTCGCGAGCCTGATCGACAACGCCGACAAGTTCTCCTCCGCGCTCGCCGCCGCCTCGCCGGACGTCCAGGCCGGCATCCATGATGCGCGGATGCTGGCGGGCAAGCTCAACGCCTCCGCCGACCGGCTCGACGCGGTGATGAAGGGCGCCGAGGGCTTCCTCGGCTCGGCCTCGGGCGAGGCCGGCAAGAGCACCTTCGCGGAAGTGCGCGACGCCGCGATCTCGATCCGCGAGGCCGGCCGCGCCTTCCGGGTGATGTCGGAGAACCTCGACAAGCGCACCGCCACCCTGACCCAGAGCGTCAGCCGCTTCAGCGGTGCCGGCCGGCGCGAGGTCCAGACCCTCGCCACCGACGGCCAGCGCACCCTCAACAGCCTCAACAGCGCCGTGCGCAACATCGAGCGCGACCCGTCCCAGGTGATCTTCGGCGGCAAGCCGTCGTTGCCCGAATACAACGGTCGCTGATCATGTTGCAGTGCGGCCTCCCGGCGGTTGCACCCGCGCGCCCTGCCGGGCGTTGTCCCCCCGTCTCTGGTCACGCTTCCGGGCCCGTCCCGGTCCCGCCCCCCGGTCCGCCCGCTGCCATGCTCCTCACGGCCCCCTCCCCGCGCCGCGCTCCCGGCCGTCTCGCCGCCTTCGGTCTCGCGGCCGCTCTGGCCCTGCTCCTCGGCGCCTGCGGCAGCGGCGCCGTGCCGACCACCTTCGACCTCACCGCGCTCCCGGGCGCGGCCCGCAGCGGCGCGGCACGACGCTCGATCGTGGTGGCCGAGCCGGTCGGCCTGCAGCCCTTCGAGGCCGACCGGATCATCGTGCGCGAGCCCGGCGGCGCGGTGTCCTATCTCGGCGGCGGCCAATGGGCCGACCGGCTGCCGCGCCTCGTCCAGACCCGGGTGATCCAGAGCCTCGAGAACGCCAACCGGCTCAAATCCGTCAGCCGCCCCGGCGACAAGGTCGCGGCCGACACGATCCTGATCACGGAGCTGCGCGCCTTCGACATCAATGCCGGCACCCGCGAGGCGGTGGTCGACCTCTCGGCCAAGCTGATCCAGGAGAGCAGCGGCACGGTGGTGGCCGCCAAGGTTTTTCAGGCCCGGGTGCCGGTGGCGGGGGTGAACGCGCCGGTGGCGGCGAACGGCCTCGACCGGGCCTTGTCGCTGGTGCTGGCCGACATGGTGCGGTGGATCAACGCCGGGGGGTGAAATTCCCTCCTCGCCTGAAGCGAGCAGTGTTCTCTTTTATCCTTCCGGCGACCTCGGAGCATGTTCGAATCCATCGGCCGCGCTGACATCCTCCATCGTCATCCCGGGGCCGCGCAGCGGAACCCGGGATCCATAACCGCCGACGATGCAAAGTGAGGCGGGACCCTATCGCCCTTTCAGGACGCATCTGCGGTCATGGATCCCGGGTTCTCGCCTTCGGCGAGCACCGGGATGACGCCGAGAGTTGTCGATGGACGTGCCAGTTCTGCGCAACTGATAGGACGGGTTGTCAGAGCAGGGTCGAGAGTTGGAGTATCGGGACTGCGCCCCCTACTCCATCACCGCCGCCTTCATGATCACCACCATGAAGGCGCGCCCCGTCCCCTCGCTGATGCAGCGCACGGTGTGGGGCCGGTCGCAGCGGTAGCGCAGGGTCTCGCCGGCCCGCGCACGCTGCACGGCGCCGGCCACGTCGACCTCGAACTCGCCCTCGGTGACCGACAGGCACTCGACCGAGCCGCGCTGGTGCGCGTCGGAATCGAGCACGCCGCCGGGATCGGCCGAGAGGTCGTACCATTGCAGCCACTCGACGGTCTTGATCCAGCCGATGATGGCGAGCCGCATCCGTCCGTCGTCGGAGACCAGGATCGGCGTGTCGGCCCGGGACGACTTCTCGATGAAGGGTTCTTCGTCGCCGGTGGCGAGCACCCGCTCGATCGAGACGTCGAGGGCCTGGCTCAGGCGCCAGATCGTGGCAAGCGTCGGGTTGGTCTCGTTGCGCTCGATCTGGCTGATGATCGATTTCGCGACGCCCGATTGCTCGGCCAGCTCGGAGAGCGACAGGTTGTAGGCCTTGCGCAGGCGCTGGATGGTCTTGCCGAGCTGCCCCGACAGCACCTGCGCCCCGGTCATCAGGTCCTTGGGACGCTCCCGTCCCCGCTCGACGCCCATCGCCCGCCCTCGGCCCCCGCTGGAACACCACCGGGCGTTCCGCATACCGAACGCCCGTACGCTCCATCAAACGCAATCGCCCGGATGGCGCAAGGGTTCATGCGGCCGCGCGGATCGATTCCGGGGGGATGACGCGTCAGTTCCACCAGGCGTGGAAGTGGTGCACCGGCCCGTTGCCGTGCCCGATCCGCAACCTGTCCGACGCCGCGAGCGCGGCACTCAGGTAGGCCTTGGCCTGTTGGGCGGCGTCCGTCAGGGTGAGACTGCGCGCGAGACCGGCGGCGAGCGCCGCCGACAGGGTGCAGCCGGTGCCGTGGGTGTTGCGGGTCGCGATCCGCGGGCCCTCCAGGCGCAGGATGCGGTCGTCCGGCCCGACCAGGAGGTCGACGCTCATCGGGCCCGCCGCGTGGCCGCCCTTCATCAGCACCGCGCGCGGTCCGAGCGCCAGCAGGCGCCGCCCCTGGTCGAGCATCGCCGCCTCAGTCTCGGCGATCCCCTCCCCGAGCAGCACCGCCGCCTCGGGCAGGTTCGGGGTCAGCACCGCGGCGTGGGGCAGGAGCTTGCCGCGCAGGGCCTCGACGGCGTCGTCGGCGAGCAGCCGGTCGCCACTCGTCGCCACCATCACCGGGTCGAGCACCAGGGGCAGGCCGGCGGCGTGGCGGGCGAGAGTCTCGGCCACCGCGGCGAGCACGGGCGCGCGCGACAGCATGCCGATCTTCACCGCCCGCACATCGAGGTCGGTGAAGACGCTCTCGATCTGGCGGGCGACGAAGTCGGGGTCGACGTCGTGGATCGCCTGGACGCCGCGCGTGTTCTGGGCGGTGAGCGCGGTGATCACGCTGGCGCCGTAGACGCCGAGCGCCGAGAAGGTCTTGAGGTCGGCCTGGATGCCGGCGCCGCCGCCGGAATCCGAGCCCGCGATCGTCACGGCGATCATGCCCGCTCTCCGATCATGCCGGACTTGGTCATGCGGAACCCCGCGCCGCAAGCGCCCCGTCGATCACCGCGCGCAGGTCGCGCGCGCGCGCCTCGACGTCGCGGCCGGTGCCGAACAGGGCCGAGATCAGCGCGATCCCGTCCGCCCCCGCGCCGATCGTCGCCGCGGCGTTGCTGCGGTCGATGCCGGCGATCGCCCCGACCGGCAGGCCGCCGCCGCGGGCGAGCCGCGCCCGGAAGGCGATGCGGTTGAGCCCGTCGAGCCCGACCGGGGGATCGGGATTGTCCTTGCTGGTCGTGGCGAAGACGCCGCCGATGCAGGCGTAATCGACCGGCAGCCGGTAGAGCTCGTCGGCCTGGGCGGCGTTCTTGACGGTGAGCCCGACGATCGCGCCGCGGGGCAGGAGGCGCTTGGCGTCGGCCGGGTGCAGGTCCTCCTGGCCGAGATGCACGCCCTCGACCCCGGCGGCGAGGGCGAGATCGACCCGGTCGTTCATGAGGAGCGGGACGCCGGTGCCCTGGAGCGCCGCGTGGATCCGGCGCAGGCGCGACACCGTCTCGCGGGCATTCGCGATGGTCTTCTCGCGGTATTGCAGCAGGGTGCAGCCCCCGGCCGCGGCCGCCGCTGCCATCCGGGCGAGGTGATCGGCGTCGCCGCCGCAGACCCCGACATCGAGGAGTCCGTAGAGCCGCAGGTTCACCGGCACGGTCGCGTGCCCGCTATCGGTCTTCACGGGCGGGCTCCGGCGGGACGCGGGAAGGGGCGTGCGGGCATCGGGGCGTTTCCGGCTGGGCCCGGGACCTCGGGCCGATCGTTCGATCCCCCGGAGTAAGGGCGCGCGAGCGCGGGCGTCAACGGCCCGTGATCAGCTCGCCCGCGCTCCGCCGGCCGCCGCCTCGCGGGCCCGCTCCACCACCAGGCGCCGCTCGCGCCAGACCACGAACACGCCGGCCGCCGCGACGATGCCGCCGCCCACCGCGATCGCGGCCGTGGGGAGCTGGCCGAACACGAACCAGCCGATCAGCACCGACCACAGCATCGTGGTGTACTCGAAGGGGGCGACCAGCGATGCGTCGCCGTGGCGGTAGCTCTCGGTGAGCAGGATCTGGCCGATGCCGCCGAGCACGCCGACGACCAGGAACAAAGCCAGGTCCGACCAGCCGGGCATCCGCCAGCCGAGCACCAGAGTCGAGAGGCCGAGCAGCGAGGTGAACAGGAAGAAGTAGAGCACGATGGCGCCGGTGCGCTCGGTGCCGGTGAGCTTGCGCACCTGGATCGTCGCCGCCGCCGAGCAGCCCGCCGCGAGGATGGCGAACAGCGCGCCGGTCGAGCCGCCACCGCCAGCCCCGCCGAATTCGAGGTGGGGCGCGAGCGTGATCAGCACGCCGAGGAAGCCGACCGAGACGCCGGCCCAGCGATAGGCCTGGACCCGCTCGCGCAGCACGATTGCCGCCAGCACCACGACGAGGAGCGGCGAGGCGTAGCCGATCGCCACCGCGTCGGAGAGCGGCAGGAAGGACAGGCCGGCGAAGCCCGCGAACATGCCGGCGGCGCCGATGATGCTGCGGAGCACATGGCCCTTGAGGTTCTGCGTCGCCACCGCCTGCCGCACGCCGCCCTGCCAGCGCAGCCACAGCAGCAGCGGCGCGATGGCGATGAACGAGCGGAAGAACACGATCTCGCCGGTCGGGAACCGGTCGGCCAGCGTCTTCACGCCGGCGGACATCAGCGTGAAGGCGAGCGCCGAGAGCACCTTGAGCCCGATGCCGAGATAGGGGCGGGCGGCCGCTCGTCCCGACGCGCCAGATCCGGTGACCGACCGGCCGGGGACGACGAGGGGGGCTGCCATGGGCGGGGCGCTTTTCTTGTGGCGTGGGAGGGGCCGCGGCCGCGGGAAGCGCGGCGGGGCCGTTTGTCAGAACCACGAATCGCCACGGCCGAGGTAGAGGCGGGTGCGGGCGGCTGACCTGCGCAATCCGCATGATGGGATTTAAGCTTCCGCAAACGAATTCGAGTCCCGGTCCCCGGCCAAGGTTCCGCGAGCGGCAGCCGCGTCATCAAAGTGATACGCGAATAGGGTTTGGCTGGCGCGAGACGCCGCCAAGGAGATTGCACGTGGCCGAGGACGCCGACGCGCTGCGCGTGCGAACCCTGTTCCTCTCGGATATCCACCTGGGGACCAAGGGCTGCCAGGCCGAGCTGCTGCTCGACTTCATGCGCGAAGTGGATGCCGACGAGATCTACCTGGTCGGCGACATCGTCGACGGCTGGAAACTGCGCTCGGGCTGGTACTGGCCGCAATCGCACAACGACGTGGTGCAGAAGCTCCTGCGGAAGGTGCGAAAAGGCTCGCGCCTCGTCTACGTGCCGGGCAACCACGACGAGTTCCTGCGCGACTTCCTCGACATGCATTTCGGCGGCATCGAGATCCAGGACCAGGTGCTGCACGAGGCGGCGGACGGCAAGCGCTACCTCGTCATCCACGGCGACCAGTTCGACCTCGTGGTGCGCCACGCCCGCTGGCTGGCCTATCTCGGCGACGGCGCCTACTCGGCGGCGCTCTTCGTCAACACCCACCTCAACTGGGTGCGCCGGCGCCTCGGCCTGACCTACTGGTCGCTGTCGGCCTGGGCCAAGCTGAAGGTGAAGAACGCCGTCAACTTCATCGGCCGCTTCGAGGAATTTTTGATCGCCGAGGCGCGCCGGGCCGAGGCGGACGGGGTGATCTGCGGCCACATCCACCACGCGGCGAGCCGCATGGTCGGCGACATGCACTACCTCAACACCGGCGACTGGGTCGAATCCTGCACCGCCGTCGTCGAGCATTACGACGGCACGATGGAGGTGATCCGCTTCGCCGAGTGGAAGCGGGCCCATGCGGATTCCCCCACGCCGCTGACCTCCCGCAGCCGGCCGGTCGAGGAGCTGGCGCC
>NZ_JBEXZS010000184.1:0-24295 GCF_040593685.1 Methylobacterium sp. EM32
GCCGGCGCTGCGGCCGACGCCACCACGTCAGGACAAGCTGCGCCGTGCGCACCAGACAGAACCTGTCGTTTGTGATCAGGCCATTGAGGAGGTGTTCTGCCGCCTCAAGGACTTCCGCCGCATCGCCACCCGCTACGACAAGCTCGCCCGCAACTTCGACTCAGCTCTCGCGCTCGCTGCCGTCATCGCATTCTGGTGCTGATTGAGTCTCAACCCTAGAGCTCACCACGACGCCGTGCGGATCGCTGCGGCTGACGGCCTCCGATAGTGTGATTATCCAAGAACCGACGTCACTCACGTCATCGTCAATCGTCCGCCTTCTCGCCGAGAACGCAGGAGGGTCGGTCACAGTCAAAGCAGACCCCGGCTACATTGCGACTGTTGTTCTGCCGAAATATTGATTTAACGTCTTTTTCAGAACAATTCCTTTAGCACGACCTCGATCGCCCCTTCGAGGCTGAGTTCGGCATGCTGCCCTTCGCACTCGCCATGCCGGCCATTCCATCCGTCGGACGACACCTGCCCGTCGCAGGCCCGCAACATGCGGCGACCTTGCCGACGATCCTGGTATAAGCCGGGTTGCCCTCCGTGATCCCCGTCGTCATGCCTGCGAAGTCGGTTCGGAAGCCGCCGGGCTTTGCGACGGTGACTTGCACCGCAAGCGGCTTCATCCCCACGCACGGCACCTCGGAAAGTCCCTCCACCGCGGCCCTCGCGGCAGAGTACGAGCCCCTCCCGGTCACGTTGATGCATACTCCGATGGAGGAGACCGGCAGCACGTGGTCGCGACGCCAACAGCGGACAACCGAGAGCGGACGTGACCTCAGCCCCAGGAAACCGCGTCAATGCTCTCGACGGCAGCTCTCAGGCTGTCGCCAAGTGCCTTGCTGTTGAACTGACGATCGGTCACGGCGGAGCGTACTTCCATTCATTGAATCAGCCACTATTCGTTGCCGAGGATATTGTGTTGCCTGGCTTGACTGTTTCGTGGGGTGGCAGCTTGCGGGACAAGAGTGGCCATTCCAGAAGCCATATTCGAAGGTCCGGATATGGCGCAGAGCCGACATGCAGCTTGGAGAACGCTCTCCAATAACAAAATATAGCTCTTTCGTCTAACGGAAATGGGCCACTGCCTCGACGTTGGCTGGCAGTTCACCGACCAAAAAAATCTTGGAAGTGTCGGTATTCCGTCGACGTTTCGGATAAACTAATTTAGCCAGAACATCCTTCAGTGGGTGCGCTGATCGACGATACAAGCAGCCGAGACGTCTGAGGCTTCGCTGCTGCTATGATCAGGCGTGTGCCCGAATAAGTTGCGGAGGCCCAAGCACGCGGCTTCCAGGGGGCAGATCGCCCCTATGCCCCTCGCAGAGGGGCGGTCAGCGCTGATGCGCCAGGCGCGTCATACAGCGCGTTCGAGGGGCGTCCTGCTGCTCGCATGCTCCCGCGCTGCCTCGCTAAATCTGGGGCATCCTGAGCCCAGCACGGCAGCTTTAGCTCTCGAGGAGCTACTCTGCCGATGGATGTCGCCGTGGTGCCCAGGATGTGAAACAAGCGGACCCTCGAACCGCCACCATCGAAGGTCCGCACGGGGGCATCTTGGACCCTGGCCACTTGCCCCGAAGCGGACGTTCCGCCTCTTCGACTTCGTCGTAGGTACCGATCAGCAACTGGCATCGATGGCGTTGAACGGATTAGCTGATCGCCCGCTCACGTGCTGAACCGCATCGAAGGCGTTCCAACGCACCTACGAGGACGGCCTTACCGCCCTACGGAAGCGGTACGCAGACAGGGGCTGAATAGCAGCGGGGCCTGCGCAGCCCCGTCGCGGCACACATTGGCGTGAAGGGAACGGGTAACGGACTCGACACGCAGAACGCCGATCCCGCTGTGCTGACCGGCTACACAGCGGGGTTCGAAGTGACGCTTCGCCGTTGCGACAGACATGGCAGTAAAGCCTAATATTTCTCAGAGAAAATTCTGTGGCATTGAAGAGGTTAATGCCTTTTCTAAAAAAAGGCGAATCTGATGGGGCCTTCAAATGCTAATTACGCTCGCCAGCTACAAGTGGCGGAACAAGCACTCCATCAACTGCAAGGCTCGAAGTAACTGCCTCATCGGATGATGCACGCTCGTAAACGCGCTTCGGCAGGCACCAAACAATAAGGCCCGCTGACAGCGCGCACACGCCAGCGATAGCGTAGAGAGCTGCGTCAGCACTGCCCGTCGTGTCTCTTACTACTCCCACCATGTAGGGTCCGATCACGCCACCGAGCTGGCCGACCGAGTTGATCAGGGCCAATCCACCCGCAGCTGCAACCCCCGTCATCACTCGCGCAGGCAGGATCCAGAACAGCCCGAACGACGCGATGATACCGGTGGCTGCGACGCTGAGGCCGACCACTAGCATGACGGTGCTGTTGCCGAAGATGCCGCACATCACGTAGCCCACAACCCCTGCAAGGGCGCATCCAGCCAAGTGCCACTTCCGCTCGCCTGTCCTGTCCGAGGAGCGGGCGATCAGCGTCACACCCACGAGGGCCACTAGGTAGGGCAGCATTGTGATGAGGCCGATGATGAAGGTATCGTTGGTGCCCGCTGTCTTCACGAGCTGCGGCATCCAGAAAAGGATCCCGTAAATCCCCATGGCGAGCCCAAGATAAATGACCGAGAACACGTAAGTGCTTGGCTGCCGAAGTGCGACGCTGAACGAGTGCGTGCTGCCGGACCGCGGCTCCGCTTCGAGGCTGGCCGTCAGAATACGCTTCTCGTCGTCGTTGAGCCACCGCGCATCCTCGACCCGGTCATCGAGCCACGCCATGACGACGAAGCCGAGCACGACCGACGGGATACCCTCGAGCAGGAAAAGCCACTGCCATCCGTGCATGCCTCCGACGGCGTCCATGTACTTCATGATGGCGCCTGAGATCGGTCCTCCGAGAATTCCGCATAGTGCGATTGACGTGAAAAAGAACGAGTTGATCCGCCCGCGCTGCTTCGCCGGGAACCATTGCGTGAAATAGTAGACCGCTCCCGGCACGAATCCAGCCTCGAACATTCCGAGCAGGAACCGGAGAACGTAGAACCACGCTTCTGTCTTCACGAACATCATCAACGCGGAGGCGATGCCCCAGCTGATCATGATCCGGGCGATCCAGAGCCGGGACCCGACCCTCGCCAAGATCATGTTGCTCGGGATCTCGAAGACGAGATAGCTGATGAAGAAGATGCTCGCACCGAGGCCGTAGGCGGCATCGGACAATCCCAGCTCGCTCTGCATCTGCAGCTTGGCGAAGCTGATGTTGACGCGGTCGAGATAGGCCATCCCGAAGCATGCGACGAAGAGCGGCACGATGCGCCAGCTCGCTTTCCTCAAGACAGAGTCGAGCGTAGGAGCGATAGCTCCGCCGCTCGCTGCGACAGAATTCGATGGCATATCCAGTCTCCACCCGAGATTTTTATATTTATTTGAAATCACATGACTTGACGCAGCATGCTTTCGTAGTCCGCGGCCGAAGCGTCGCGCGGATTCGTCTTGTGGCTGTGGTCGGCGAGTGCGCCGTTTACGATAGCCGGAATGAGGTCGGCGCTGACGCCCATCTCCGACAGCGTCGTCGGCAGCCCGAGCCGTCGCGTCATGCTCCCGATCGCCGGGCCGACCTCGCTGCCTGCAGCGAGCGCCATGGCGCCGGCCAGCCGGGCCATTTTGCGGTTCGCCACCACCGTCTCTGCCGAGGCGTTAAATGCGAGCACTGCCGGCAGGAGGATCGCGTTCAGGGTTCCGTGATGGAGCCTGGGATTGAGGCCGCCCAGCGCATGGCTAAGGCTGTGCACGGAGCCAAGGCCCTTCTGGAAGGCGAGGGCGCCCTGAGTGGACGCGCTCATCATGTTGAGCCGCGCGTCGCGGTCGCTGGGGTTCGCCGTCGCGCGCTCGATATGCGCACAGGCACGCTGGAGACCGTCGAGCGCGATCCCTTCCGCCGGGGGGTTGAAGGACGGCGACAGGAAAGTCTCGATACAATGGGCGATGGCGTCCATGCCGGTGGCAGCGGTGAGGATCGGCGGCAGCCCAAGCGTCAATTCGGGATCGCAAATCGCCGATTTCGGCACGACGTGGGGCGACAGGATGCCGACTTTCCGCCCATCGTCCAGGATGATCAGGGAGCCACGGCCGACCTCGCTGCCTGTGCCCGCGGTGGTCGGGATCGCGACCACTGGCGGCGTTCTGGCGGTGATGCGGGCCGCTCCTCCCTCGATCGCGGCGTAATCCTTGAGCGCTCCTCCATGTGCGGCAAGCACCGCGACCGCCTTGGCAAGGTCGATGGGAGATCCGCCGCCGAGCGCGACGACGCCATCGCATCCGTGCTCCCTATACAGTTCGAGCGCTTCGCGAACCGAAGCCTCGTCCGGGTTGCCGGGCGTGCCGTCGTAGACCGGCACGCCCGCCCGGCCGGGGAGTTGGCTGAGAACCGTGTCGACCAGGCCTGCGGCCCGCACGCCGCGATCCGTGATCAGCAGGGGCCGCGCGACCCCGACCCGCTTGCATTCTGCTGCGAGCGCCGCGAGTGCCCCGAACCCGAAATTGATCTGAGTGATGTAGTTGATGACGTTCATTGTACTCCCACGCTGGTCTGTCTCGCGGCAGCACCGGAGCGACCACTGTGAAACAGTGGTCGATCTTGGAAACATACTTCAGGCCGGCTGCGAGCCGTCGTAGCCTTCGACGATGATGAGGTCGTTATGGGCGTGGGGGGCCCGGATGGCGACGAGGCGCTGGTACTCGGTAGAGTTGTAACAGGCGACCGCCGTCTCGTAATCTTCGAATTCCAGAACGACGGTCCGCGAGCGGGTGCTGCCTTCGGCCTGGATCTGCCTGTCCGCGCGGACGACGAACCGGGCGCCGAACTTCGCGAAGACAGGGCCGTTCTGCTTCGTGTACTCACCGTACCCATCCGGATTGATCAGATCGCCGTGCGCGATCCAGTAGCCTTTGGCCATGACGTGGTTCTCTCCTCGTTGGCGTGTGGCGGACCGCGGAAGCCCGCCCGCGGGAAGGGTCACGGTTGGAAGACGAAACCCGGCTTGATCGCCAAGTCGTCCGGGATCGGCGGGAGGTCCGAGAAGAGCTCCGGGTGCGCCTTCATGACGGCCAGGATCGGCCGCGGATCGACGTGCTTGTTGACGTCGAAGGTCGACTTGATGGTGCCGAGCTTCGCCAGGGTGTCCTCGGCGGTCCAGAGCGCCCGGTAGTTGTTGCGCGACAGCCGCCGGTCGAGCTGCTGCACGTTGAACTGCATCGCCGCCTCCGCGACGTCACGCTTCAGCCCGGGGATCCAGCGCGTGCCGATGCCGGCGGCCTGCTTCGGGTTCTTGCGCATCCACTGATCGGCTTCGGAGGTCGCGGCCAGGAACTTCTCCGCCAGTCCCAGATGCGCATCGACCCAGGAGCGCAGCGCGACGGCAAAGCCGATATAGGAGATCACGTCGCCGCCGCGGATCACCTGGAAGGCGCCGGGAACGTCCTTCTGCGCGATGATCGGCCACGGGTCCCAGCCGGCGAACGCATCGACCCCCTTCGCCAGAAGCGCCACCGTCATGTCCGGGGGCGGCGTGTTCACGAGCGCGACGTCGGCGGGTGTGAGGCCCGCCTTCTGGAGCAGGCCGAGGATGTAGAGGTGGTTGATCGTGCCGAAGGAGGTCGCGATCTTCTTGCCTTTGAGGGTCTTGAGGTCGCCCGCGACGATGCCCGAGCCTTCGCGTGCGACGAGCGCCATCGTGGCATCCGACCCGGCCTTGGTCGTGCTGCCGCTGAAATTGCCGAGCGCGACGAGGTCCATGCCCCGGAGGACCGCGCCGATCATGGGAACGCCGACCTGGACAATGTCCGTCTCGCCCGCTTGAAGCGCGTTGAGAGCGTCGACGCCCGTTGGGTATGGTCTCGCGATCGTGACGTCGAGCCCGTGCTTCTCGAAGAACCCCCGCTCGAGCGCGACGGGAATTGCCAGCATGTCGATCGCGCTTACCATGCCGACGTTCATCTTGACCGGCTCGTCGGCGCGGGCGCAAACGACCGACAGCGCCAGAGCCGCGGCGGTAACAAGTCGTCTTACCATTATTGATCCTCACTCAGCGGTTCGACCTTCCTGACCCAGAACGGGCGGGCGAGCGACGTCAGATCGCTCGTTCTCACCCCGCGCAGTTCTATCGAGTGCTCATCGGCACCGGCGATGCGCCCGTATCTCTGCACGGCGAGCACGTGGAACCTCTCGGGCGTGAAGGGTAGATCGATCTGGACGTTCACGCGTCCACTCGCCCGGGAGAGGTCGGGCGAGATCTTGCCGGGGGCCGCAACGGTCAGCCAAAGCTGGAAGCCGAGCCAGCACGCCATGACGCCCAGCACGGTGCGGGTCCGCGAGGACCGCAGGAATGCGCGCGCCCGGGTCACGCGAGGCGGACCTGCTGGAGGACCTGCGCCGAGATGGTCTTGAAGCGATCGTCGTGAACGAGACGGTCCCACACGCGGGGCTGCGGAAGGTCGACCGCGATGTCGTCCAGCACGCGCCCCTTCGAGAGCACGACGACGCGCGTCGCCAGGAACACGGCCTCGGGCACGTCGTGCGTGATAAAGATGACGGTCGGCCGCCGTTCCTGCCAGATCCGGGTTAATTCCTCCTGCAGGGTCATGCGCGTCTGCGCATCGACGCTGGCGAAGGGCTCGTCCATGAGCAGCACGTCGGGCTCGTTGGCCAGCGCGCGGATGACGCCGACCCGTTGCTGCATGCCGCCGGAGAGTTCGTTGGGGTACCGGTTGGCGGCCTCGGCCAATCCGACGAGGGCCAGGTATTCGCGAGCGATCCGGTCCCGCTCGGATTTCGGCACGCCCTTCATCCTGAGCCCGAACCCGACATTGTCGAGGACGGTCTTCCACGGGAACAGGGCGAAGGACTGGAAGACCACGCCGCGATCGGCACCCGGGCTGCTGACGGACTTGCCGTTGAGCAGGATGTCTCCGCCCGATCGCGGGATGAATCCGGCGATCATGTTCAGCATCGTGGTCTTACCGCACCCGGATGGACCGACCACGGAAACGAACTCGCCCCGTTCGACGGTCAAGGACAGGTCGCGGATCACCGTGACATGCGCGTCGGCATACGGGTTGAAGTAAGTTTTCTCCAGGTTCTGGATCGACAAAGTCATGATGTTACAATCCCCCAGCGTTCACCAGTCGCCTTCTCCAGAGGAGCAAGTATCCACGCGTCGACAATGTACCATAATGTTCCAAGTATGATCATCCCGAGGATGATTTCGGTTGTCGAGCCGGCGCGTCGGGCATCGAACATCAGGAAGCCGATGCCGCTCGTGCCGACGATGATCTCTACGGCGATCAGCGCCCGCCAGCCGTAGCCGAGCCCATTGCGCAGACCGGTCAGGATGTTTGGCAGAGCCCCTGGCAGGATCACGTGCCACAACACGCTCAGTGAGGACGAACCGAGGCTGCGTGCCGCGCGCGGAAGATCGCGCGGGATGGTCTCCACGCCCAGCACGGTGTTGAGGACGATCGGGAATAGTACCGTATAGACGATGACGAACGTCATCGTGCCGAGACCAAACCCGAACCAGATTAATAGAATCGGCAGCCACGCGATGTCGCCGATAGCTTGAAAAAACAGGAGGATCGGCCAGAAGACACGGTGCGCTATTTTGTTGGTCGCGATCAGGAGGCCGAAGGGAATGCCCGACACGATCCCGATCGCCGCGCCCAGGGCGAGGCGCACGAGGCTATCCTGAAGATAGTCCGGCAAAATACCTTTGTAGGTGAGGGTGACGAAGGATTTGACGACGTCGCCCGGGCTGGGAAAGAACGCCGGCGGAAAGACGCCGGCCCAAATCAGTATTTCCCAGAGCGCCAGGATCGGCAGAAAGGGCACGAGCGTCGCGATGATAGGCCATCGCTCCGTAAGTCTGACGTAGGTGCTCCAGACATGCAGTACTACGTTCATGATTGCCTCACCATGCCCCAACGCTCGATCGTGGCGCGCTCAAGCGGTACGAGGATCAACCGGTCGATCATGAGCCAGATGGTTCCGATCAAGATCATGCCAAGAACGATTACTTCTGTTCTGTAAAAATCACGTGCAACAAACAGCATGTAACCGAGGCCCACGTTTGTTGCGATCATCTCGGCCGCGATCAGCCCGCGCCATGCAAAGCCGAGACCGGTCCGCACACCCATGACGATGTTCGGCAATGCACCCGGAAGGAGCACGTGGAAGAGCAGCGCCCAGCGTCCGGCACCTAGGGAAGATGCAGCGTTCCGGATCGAATGGGGTATCGTCGACACTCCGAGTAGCGTATTATACGCGACAACGAAGAATACGGCATTGAATATAACGAAGCTGATCGCACCGAAGCCGTACCCGAACCACAGCGTCGCGATCGGGATCCACGCGATACCCGCCAGGACCGAGAAAAATCGGAACAGCGGCGTCAAGAACATCGCCGTGGCGCGACTGACACCCATCGCGATTCCGAGAGGCACGGCCGTGACGACACCGAGCAATGTGCCAAGGGCGACACGGAGAAGGCTTGCCCCGACATGGGCCGGAAGGGATCCGTCGCGCAGTGATTCCAGCCCTGCTCGTGCCACAGCACCAAGAGACGGAAAGGTCCGTGGGCTGATGTCGAACAACGGAACGACGATCGCCCAGATCACGACCAGCCCGATGAGGGGTGCAACAAATAAAATGCCGTCGACAATCCCGTTCATTCGTCGGAAAAGTCGTGTCGAGCGCGCACCGCGAGATGCAAGCAGCACATCATCCTCCCCGCGATCAATCTGACTGATCGCAATCCCGAGCCTTCATTGGCTTCTCAATGTTCGACTTACAGAATAATCGATCGGCCCGAGAGCTCAACCGAACCAACCTCCGTCAACCGCAATATCCTACGACGGGCGGATATCGTCCGTCGAAGAACTCTCGAAAAATCAAAGATCTAAAGCAACATCCGATATCAACGCGAGTGGCCAGGTCTTCAGCGTGCTCTCTTCCGCTGCTCGAGCCTGTCGCCCGTGAACGCCAAAACCTGCTTCATCGCTATCCGTGCACCATCCGGGTCTCTCTCGCGAATGGCGCGTGCAGCCGTCGCATGATTCGGAAGATTTTCCTCGAACCAGCCTGATGTACCTACCGCCACGAAGAACACTGCGCTGAGAATTGCATTGATGGCACCGCTGAACCCCTGAAGCACAGGATTGTGCGTGGCGTGCAGGATCGCGAGGTGGAAGGCCTTATCGGCAGCGGTCGCGCTCTTGGAATCATGCGACGTTTCCATTGCGGCGAGAGCGTCACCGATTCTCTGAAGGTCGCTCTCTGACCCTCGTTCCGCGGCGAGTGCTGCGGCTTCTGGTTCGATGATCGATCGAACCTCTTGTATGGCGAGCAACAGGTTCAGATCTGCAGCTGGTCGTTCGACCAACCATCCGAGCACATCCCGATCCAGCAGGCTCCAGTTCTCGACCGAGAGGACGCGCGTGCCGTGACGAGGGCGCACTTCTATCAGGCCTTTCGCGGCCAAGATTTTCACAGCCTCCCGGACGACACCTCGGCTGACTTCGAAGCGCTGTTCGAGCTCTGGCTCAGGCGCAACTAAAGCGCCTACAGGTGTGATGCCTTGAACGATCTCACAGCCGAGCGTTGCGACCACGTGGTCAATTCGTCGAGGCTTCGTTCGACGAGTGAAAGATTCCAATTGCGCATCGTTCAAGAGCGCCCTCCCAAGGCAGGTGAACGTCCGTCGCCCTTGCCTCTATCGTCAGATGTTAGACGTCGGATGTTCGGTGTCAACTCAACTCACTGCGTCAATGATGGAAAAAAATGCTTCTCGTCCAGTCGCGTGTTTACCAAGTGGCAGTGTGCGATATTACCAGGTTCTATCATCATATGCAATATTATCCTGTCCAAATTACGCAGATAACTTATATAAAATGTTTATAACATAAAACATATTTCTAATTTAGTGTGGACGCAATAGTATTTACCGTAAGGAGCATGATACCGGTCTTGTGCGTCACCTCACTGAACGGCGGTTGAGATTTTCGCTGGCGTTGGTGCAAAAGTCCGTCCGCAAGCTGATCGGATTAGTGGGCAGACATTATCGAAGGCATTTTCCCCGATCAATGATTTGATCGTAGATACAGGATCGTATGAAATCGATGTCTGCGTGGAGTCCGACCGGCATTATTGATCTAGGTACGATCTATTGTTCAACATGGTGCTGATCGCAACAACCTGATTGTTTCGTCGCTACAATTCCGTTAAACGGAAATGGCAAGCAGCGAGCATGTTGACCTAGCCGTTCAACCGCTGGTGATCGCCGGCGGGATTGGCGAGTTGATTCAGTGATCCGTTCTCTCAAGAGAGGTGCAGCGTTGCCATCGACTGCGTCGAGAATGGCGGCTGCCAGCTTGATCCAGGCGAAGGACTTTGATCTATCGTTGTTTTCGGAGATGTAGCACTTAATCGACACTTGCAGGTCGATGATCTCGCTGAAGTTGCTCCGCTTCAGCTTGTTATGTATTAAGAATGAGAAGTCATTTCGATGAGCGTAGACTGATCGATCGAGCTTACTGCCTTCTCGTTGGTCGGCGGATCCGTGGAGCTCCGGGAGACGTTGCGTCGATGATGTTCGATTAAGCGCGCGTTAGATTTACCACCCTGGTTGCGTCCGACCTCGACGTCGATGTTTCGAGGATATCTGACGAACGCCGCCATGATCGGCCGGGCCGCAAGCTCAGGTTTGCGAGCCCAGTCGCCGCGGAATCAGACGCTCCGGTCGGATGCGTGCTGGGCTGCAAGATCTACGTCCGAATGTGCTCCCACACCTTCGAGATGACGACCGATCCCTCGCCAACCGAGGCCGCCACTCGCTTGACGGAGTTGGCGCGAACGTCCCCGACCGCGAAAATTCCCGGATGCGACGTCGCATAAGGCGAACGCGCGCCGATCGCATCGCCAGTCAGAACAAAGCCGTGGCCATCGAGCTCGACGAGTCCCGAAAGCCAGCCGGTATTCGGGGCGGCGCCCACCATGACGAACACGGCACAGGTTGAGATCATGCGCGTCGTTCCGTCGGTGAGGGTGCGGATTGTCACCGCGTCAAGACGGTCGTCCCCGTACAGGGCGGTGACTTCGGCCCCGTACTCGATGGTGATCGCCGGGTCTGCCTCCAGCCGGCTCGACAGGTATCTTGACATGGATGTCGCGAGTGATTGCCCGCGGACCAAGAGGCGCACGTGTCGCGCCGAGCGGCTGAGATACATCGCGGCCTGGCCAGCAGAATTGCCGCCGCCGATGACGATCGCCTCGGCATTCCGGCAGTAGCGCGCCTCGATCTCCGTCGCAGCGTAGTAGATGCCTGCGCCCTCGAACGCTTCGAGGCGGTCGATCGGCAATCTCCGGTACTGGACACCGGTCGCGACGACGACGGCCTGTCCCCGGACGCGCCGGCCGTTGTCGAACGTTGCACAGAACGATCCGTCCTCAAGCCGTTCCAACTTCGCCACGCGTCGCGGCATTGCGAAGCGCGTGCCGAATTTCATGGCCTGGATCTCGCCGCGCCAGACGAGATCGGCGCCCGAGATCCCGGTCGGGAAGCCCATGTAGTTCTCAATTCGGCTCGATGTGCCGGCTTGGCCGCCGATCGCAACATCCTCGATGACCAACGCGCGCAGCCCCTCCGCACCCGCATAGACGCCCGCCGCCACCCCGGCCGGACCGCCACCAACGATGAGGACGTCGAAGGCCTCATCGTCGACGAGGTTGTAGTCGAGGCCGAGCAGCCGTGCGACCTTGGCGGGCGTCGGCTCGGTCACGACCACGTCCCGGCCGAAGATGACCGCCGGTCGGTTAGCCGAGATCGAACAGGCCATGGCGACGCTCGCCGCCTCCGGGCTGCCCAGCGAATAAGTCCTGTAGGGAAGCCGGTTGCGGCTCGCGAACTCGGCGATTCGCCGTACGCTGCGGTCGTCGTCTTCGCCGAGGAGCACGAGCGTGCCGTCGTGCGAGTCGAGCTGCCGTCGCCGCCTTGCGGCAAGAACCGTGATGATAATGTCTGACATCTCCGGGATCTCGGACATCAGCCGCAGCATCTCCGGGCGCGGCACCTCGATAATGACCGTATCCGCGCTCGCCCGCATGGGCATCGACCAGACGCCGCCGTTCAGGAACGAGATCTCGCCCATGAACTGGGTCGGTCCGAGGGTGGACGGAAGATGGCGCTTGCCCGTGTAGGGGTTGACGACTTCGATCTCGCCGACCTCGACATAGACGAAGCGGTCGGCTGGGTCGCCGGCACGGACGAGAAAGGCACCGCTCGGATAGTGCTTCTCAGCTCCGATGGCCCGCAGCGCGGCGACGTGCGATGCGGCGAGGGGGATGCGCTGCATCTCGCGCAGGTCACGGCCGATCGTTTCCATAGGTCGTCCTCGTCGCAGATCATCCCCTGCGGCCCAGCATCGATGGGTCAGCTTTCGTAGGCAAGACCCTCAACGGGGGCGATTGTTTGATCGAAGCTGGTGGCCAGAAGTGAATTACGCAGGACTTGCAATCAAAACAAGAGCCGTCCTCTAATTCGAAGATACCAACGACGAGCGACGTATGATCGAGATGGTGCGCAAAGCCGGAAGGCCGATCGTAAGCCGAAGGCGGAGCCCCGATGTTGGCGCGAAGCCGTACGAGGCGAGGTGTAACTTCGATACTGTGCGAGCGGTTCGGTCGACGCCTTCGAAGGACTGCGTAGGATCCATGATCCTGTTCGCCGCATTATGGTCACGGTCCTGCGTGTGGTGGCCGGATACCTGCCGGTGTAGGGGAGGGGACTGAAGACGACGAGAGGGTCCGGCAGACAATGGCGCAAGGCCGACCAATCGGCACACCAACTGCTGAACCAAAGCAGATTCCTCTCCTTGGCGATCTGAATTCCGTTCCGAGCACCAAAGCAGAAGAAACCACAGCGGCCATGACGTCAGAGCGTCGTGGTCCTTCATTCGAGGACGCGTCTGATCGGGCACAGGGAATAACCAGCTTCCTGCGCCCGAGCCGCGCCCGCAGCGACTGGGACCGGAGCTTGCGGGCCACCAACCGGGACGGACGCGAATGGCGTCACCGCTTCTCAAGCGCAGCCGGCATTCCGCGTTGTGGACCGAGCCTCCAATCCTCTACGTCAGGGCTTAAGACCAGGGCATAGTCGGAAGCTTTCGTTGCCGTTTCTGGTCAAGTCCGTGTAGCGGTCTGGCCCGTCGATGCGGATGGTGGCGCGTTCCGTCACGCGTTCGGGTTTCGGGCTACCGTACTCGCGGCAATCCTGCTCGATCTGGTAGATGTCATTCTGCGTCGAAAGCACCCGACCTCGGCAATCGGCTGCCTTCGCGCTTCCGAGACCCCGGCCGTCGTAGGTGCGCAACTCGGCATTCGGCGGGTTCTCGCAACCGGTTCCGACGCCGACATAGGCGCCGTGGCGCAGCGGCAGGGTGTCGGCCGACGCGTATCCTGTGCTCAGGAAGAGAAGGCAGGCCGTCAACGAACGAGTATTCATCGGATCGGTCCGTTGCTGTTGAAAGTCAGTATTGCGGTTTAATGTCGGATCAAGCGCCGACCGGTCCGAGCAGCCGGGTGAGAAACTTGTAATAGATAGGTTGCTTCTGACGCAGCTCGTCCCGGGTGAAGGGTTCGCGCGCCAGCTTGCCGTGCAGGTAGACGCTCGCGGTCATTGCAAAGAACTCGGCCTGGTTCTGCAGCAGATAGGCGTCATTCGGGTAGAAGCCGCCGGCCCTGGCGCGTCGATAGAAGGTCAGGATGTCCGGGTTGTTCCGTCCACCGGGTAGCTTTCGGAAGTGGTAGACGTGGATGTATTCGTGCAGCAGGATCGGGCGCTGGTCGTTGGGGTTCTCGACCGCAATGGTGACGCTCTCGCCGCCGCTGTAATGGCTGCCCGCGCCGGAGCCCGCCCTGACGACGACCGGGAAGCGCCTGAAGAAGGCTTTCACGCCCTCGTTGAGGCTCGTCGCCTCGACGATGTCGACCTGGTGCTCGGCGGCGCGGCGGAGCTGGCCGATCTCCGCGTTCGCGACGTCCTGGGCGATCTCGATGCGGTAACCGCGGTAGGACTCGGACCCGTCGCCGAACTGGGGTGCCCCGGCTGGCGCTTGGCGCGGCATCGCGTGCACCGAGCCAGCCGGCAAGAGCATTCCTCCGGCGATGACGAGAGCCGTCGCGACGTACTGGATCGGTGATGCGGGGCGGGATGTCGCCATGGGTCTCGGACCTTCCTCCGTCGCGGGCCGTCGGGGCCCGGCTCGTGATGCGGTGAACCTTCGCGCGCGCCCCGATCCCGGATGTGACGGCACGCCGGCGCCGTGTAACGTTTTGTGACAGACGCGCTTTACGCGTTGCCGCACGGTCGCGACGGTCTATCCTCACGGCATGACCGACGGCATCACCATCGCCATCGTCGAGGACGACGACGACATCCGCACGCAACTGGCCGGTTACCTCGAGAACGAAGGCTTTCGTGTCGTCACCTTCGACGGGGGCGCCGGCCTTGACCGGCGGCTCGCGGCGCGGCCCGCCCCGGACCTGATCGTCCTCGACTGGATGCTGCCGGGCGAGGACGGGCTATCGATCTGCCGCCGCCTGCGCGAAGCCGGCGGGCCTCCGGTCGTCATGCTCACCGGCAGGGACGAGGACATCGACCGGGTGCTGGGTCTGGAGATGGGGGCCGACGACTACGTCTCGAAACCGTTCAACCCGCGCGTGCTGCTCGCCCGCATCCGCGCCGTCCTCCGCCGGGCCGCCGGCGGCAGCGCCGCGGCCGCCGGACCGGCGTCCGAGCGGCTGAGCGTCGCCGATCTCGTCGTCGACCTCGCCGCCCGCAGGGTGACCATCGGCGATCCGGCCATCGAGGTCCCGCTTACCAGCGCCGAGTACGACCTGCTGCACTGCTTCGTCACCCGGCCGCAGCGGGTCCTCTCCCGCGACCAGCTCCTCGACTGGACCCGTGGGCGGACCGCCGACATCTTCGACCGCACCATCGACGTCCAGGTGAGCCGGCTGCGGCACAAGCTCGACGCGGCCGGCAGCCAGGCGGCAGGCCAGATCAAGACGGTGCGCAATGCAGGCTACATCCTGGCGGCACCGGTGACGGCCGTCACACCGTGACGGCGCGCATCGGGCTCCTCGGGCGGATCATGCTGGTCCTGCTGGGGGCGCTCTCGCTGCTCGTCGTGGCCACCTTCGGCATCGACCGGTGGCAGCGCAGTCAGGAGCGATGGCCATACGCCTCCCGCTTCCCCCGCCTCGACCAGGCGGCGTGCATCATGGCTCTCACGAAGGATGCGGACCCTGCGCGAAGACCCGCTATCCTGCGCGCCGTGAACGGCGAAGCCCTCAAGGCCGAGATCGTCGATGCGCCGCCCGACGTGACCGGGTTGATCCGCGAGCCGGTCCTCGAGGCGCGCCTGCACCGCCTGACGGGCGAGGGCGACATCCGTGCCTTCACCGAGACTGCGATGCTCTACCGGGACGATGGCCCGTCCGATGCAGGGGCCGCGCACCGACAGAGGCCCATCGGCAGCCTGGCCCTGGCCACATACCGATTGTCGGACGGGCGCATCCTGGTCGTGTCCGCCATCATCGGACATCGCTCGCCCATGCCCTGGCTGCTCGGCCAGCCCTTGAGCCTGTGGGTCGCCGTCCTCGGCGTCGCAGTGGCTTTCCTCGTCGCGGTCGGCGCCCGGCACGAGCTCGCCCCGCTCCGGCGCCTGACCGATGCGGTCTCCCGGTTCGACGGCCGCTCCGCCGAGCCGGCGCTCGTCCCCCAGGGCGCCCCGGAGATCCGTCGCCTCGCCCAGGCCGTCCAGGCGATGCAGGACCGCATCGTCGGCCTGATGGGCGAGCGCTCGCTGCTGATCGGAGCCATCTCACACGACCTCAAGACCTACCTGACGCGCATGCGCCTGCGAGCCGATGGGATCGCCGAGCCCGAGCGGCGGGATCGGCTGGTCGAGGATCTCGATACGATGACGGCGCTCATCGAGACCTCGCTCGGCTTCGCCCGCGGGACGGCCGCCGAGGTCGGGCGCGCTCCCGTGGATTTGGCCGACATCGTTGCGGTCGAGGTGGCCGAGCACGCGGCGCAGAGTGCCTGCATCAGCCTGTCGGGCGAGGAGGTGCAGGATGCGATCGTGGCCGGCGACGCCGTCGCATTGCGTCGGGTGATGGCGAACCTGATCGGCAACGCCGTCAAGTTCGGGCGCTCCTCCGTCGCCGTCGTGGTGCGCCGGACGGAATCGGCCTGCCAGGTCGTGGTCGAGGATGACGGGCCGGGCATTCCGGAGGGGGAGCGGACGTCGGTGTTCAGCCCGTACTACCGGGTCGAGCGGTCCCGGAACCGACGGACCGGCGGGACCGGTCTGGGGCTCGCCATCGCGCGACAGATCGCCGAGGCGCATGGCGGCACCATCGTGGTCGAGGTGGCTTCCTCGGGCGGTGCACGCCTCGTCGTGACCCTGCCGGCCTTGACCTGACCTTAAGTCACGACCCGTCAGCGAGCGTCACACACCGTTACGAGCCGGCGCGGACCCGTCACATCGGGGCATAGCGCGAGGGCGAACCTTCGAGCAGCCCGACGCGGCAGGAGCGCCGCCGGGACACGGGACGGCATCGGGCCGGTCCCCATTCATTCGAGAAGGAGCCCTTCGATGCTGAAGATCCTCGCCCTCGCCGCCCTGATGGCTGCTCTTTCGGTGCCCGCCACAGCCCTGCCGCTCGTTCAGGACGCGGTCTCCATGGGCCCCGGCGACGCGCAGATCATCCAGGTCTATGGCGGCTGCGGACCCTACGGGCACCGGGGGATCTATGGGTATTGCCGGGCGGGCGGCCTGTGGGGCGGTTACGTGCGCGGCGCCTCCTGTCCGGCCGGCTATCACATCGGCCCGTACGGCCGCCACTGCTGGCCGAACTGATCGTCCCACCCCTGGAACCCGACGCGTCCGGCCGCGGGCCGGACGCTCATGGTGCGCGCCACGATCCGAAAAATCGTCATGTCCATCGCCCCCGCGTCGGGCGTCTTGCTCACCGCTCCCGCGTCCGAGGCTCGGGATGATTGCGGTCCCGGTTTCCAGCGCGGCTTCCGTGGCTGGTGCCGACCGAACTTGACCCCGACCCGGCCAGCTCTCGGGAAGCTCAAGGTCGCGCTAGTTTTCCCTGTCTCCGACCGGCGGTAGCCGGCGAGGCCCTCGAGGGAGGCGGCCAGCCCACTCCGTTCCATCTCCAGCAGTTCGACCGCGAGCGGATCCGACGTTCTCAGCAACCAGACCACGTCACGCCGCGTAGACAATCCCCAGATCGTGTCCCCATGCGAGGATGTCACGCGCGATCAGGTCCTGCCCAGCTCTCGAATAAGGTGTTTGGGCCACATTGCCTGCATGATGGCGCGGAGCGAGAGCGAACTTGAAGAGCAGGTTTCAGGAGCCAGCCGGCGCCGGATGAGCCGGGAAATCGGCGAGGTGCACTTCACGAGCGCCAGAAGGCTCTCTTCGGCGACGCTCACGTTCATGGAAGAAGGGTCGATGAGGGCAATGTCGATCGCCCGCTCGGCCGCGTCCCACAACTCCGGTGCGGCTGGTCGACTGCCGCCCATGATGCGGGCGCAGTGCAGCGCATCGTAGGCCTGGATGGCGGATTCGATGCGGGTGAGGCCGAATTCCGGGCGCTCGAAATCGAACCACACGACGATCGGCCTGTTGAAGTCGTACGCGGGCATGGGCTCCTCCAGGTCGTCACGTGTTGTTTCAACTTTCGGTTGTTTAAACCGTTCAGAGTGGCAACCGAAACAATGATCTATTGGTTGCCGGATTATGAAGCGAGTTCGCGGTAATCGAGTCGAACGCGATGATGGTCATGGGGACGGACCGTGCACTGGGCACCGTTACCCCATCGCCCGCCACACGGTCCCGGGGCGTCCGGGCGGCGCGAGGGCCGGTCCCGACACGCGCCCGCGCGTCACCGGTCGTCGGCGGCCGCCGGACGAGGAAGGGCTACAACCGAACCGGGACGGTCATGACCGCGGTGTCGCCGCCAATGTCCCACAGAGCCGCTGTCCCGCGGGCCGGAAGACCGAGTTGGTGCAACCTTTAAGCGATTTTGCCGCCGGTCACCTGGTAGCGAAGGCAGCCCGCGACGCGCTGAGTTCGGTCGTCGCGGAGCTTCCGCCGGGTGCTTCGGGACCAATGTGAGATCGTGCAAGGATGATCCGCGTTCGGGTCAGGCGGCTAGCCGACGGCGAAGCCACATTATGTACTGTCTTATTTCGAGGACCCGTCTACGACGTGATCGTCTCCGTTGTATATAGAAATATTTCGCTTGCGTATCGTGCTCAATAATAGAGTACTAACGGAAAATATATTCTTGTATCGTCTTGGATAGTGCGATGATTAATAAACCGAAAATATAATTCATCGACGCAAAAAGTGGAATTTGCAGGGCGTTCTCAGTGCCCGCCTGATTTTCGTCACGATTCCTGAGATGAGAGCTCAACAGGACATTAACCATAAAATTTATAACCAGGGGTTGTGGGCTTGAGGCCGGGCCTGCGCTTGCCACTTCGAATTGCAGACCACAAAAACAGGTTGCAAACGCCATGGCCACGCAGACCTTCGAGAGCTCCCTCAACGCCGCCGGCAATCCCCTGAACATTGGGGGCTTCAACTACGCCTTCCGAAACAATGCCGGAGCCACCACAGGGACCTTGAGCGTCGCGCGGACTGGCCTGTTCGGCGACGCCTCGCTCGGCCTGAACAATGCCATCGGCGGTTACCTCTCGATCGCGCAGACCGGCGGCGGCGCGTTCGCCCTCGACAGCCTCGTAGTGGACCGGCTCCTGTCGGTCGCCGGCAACACGATCTTCGTCGGCTACCGGAACGGCGTGGAGGTGACGCGACAGCTGAACAGCAGCCTCATCGGCCTCGGCGACCAGACGGTGAGCTTCACGGATCCGGCCTGGCAGAACGTCACCGAGGTCCGGGTCTACTCGCGCGATCTCGTCGGCGTGGATATCGGCTTCAGCTTCAGCCTCGACGACATCGTGACCTCTGTCGCCGACACGACGCCGCCCGGCGCCCCGACGCTGAGCACGGGCGCGGCGGCGACGCCCAACCGGACCCCGACGTTGGCCGGCACCGCGGAGGCTGGTTCGACGGTGACGATCCTCAACGGCGCCGCCGTGCTCGGCACGACGGTGGCAGGGGCGAACGGCACCTTCTCGTTCACGCCGACGACGCCGCTCGTCGATGGGTCCTATTCCCTGACGGCGACCGCGCGCGACCCGGCCGGCAACACCAGCGCGCCTTCCGCGGCCCTTGGACTGCAGATCGACACGCTCGCTCCGGATATCCCGACCTTCACGGCCGGCACCGCGCTGACGAACAGCACGAGGCCGACGCTGACCGGCCGGGCCGAGGCCGGCAGCACGGTCACGCTGTTCAACGGCACCACCGTGCTCGGGGCTGCCATCGCGGCGGCGGACGGGAGTTTCAGCGTCACCTCGACCGTCACCCTCGGCCAGGGCACGTACAGCCTGACGGCGCGGGCGCAGGACGCAGCCGGCAATCTCAGCCCGATTTCCGCGTCCCTGAGCCTGACCATCGACACGGCCGCGCCCGCGGTGCCGACCGTGACGGCTCCGAGCCTGACCAACAACCCGACCCCGACCATCACTGGCAATGCGGAGGCCGGCAGCACGGTCACGGTCTATAACGGCACCGCGGCGCTCGGCACCGCGGTCGCCGGCGCCAACGGCACCTACGCCTTCACGCCCACGAGTTCGCTCGCCGCCGGCACCTACACCCTCACGGCGACCGCCACCGATCCGGCGGGCAACACCAGCGCACGTTCCACGGCGGCCCTGACGGTGATCGACCTCGCCGCGCCGCCCACCCCGACGCTGAGCGCGGGCGTAACCGCGACCGCCGACAACACCCCGACGCTGACCGGCACCGCGGAAGCCGGCAGCACGGTGACGATCCTCAATGGCACCGCGACCCTCGGCACGACGGTCGCGGCGGCGAACGGCACCTTCTCGTTCACGCCGACGACGCCGCTCGCCGACGGGACCTATTCCCTGACGGCGACCGCGCGCGACCCGGCCGGCAACCTGAGCGCGGTCTCCGCCGCCATCGGATTGCAGATCGACGCGACTCCGCCGGGCGCCCCCGCCTTCGTCTCGGGCGGCGGCCTGACCGGCGACTCGACCCCGACCGTCACCGGCACGGCGGAGGCGGGCAGCACGGTCACGCTCCTCGACGGCACCACCGTCCTCGGCACCGCGCAGGCGGACGCGAACGGCAGCTTCAGCATCACGCCCACGACGCCGCTCGCGGAGGGCGCCTACACCCTCACGGCGACCGCCCGCGACGCGCTGGGCAACGTGTCCGCGGCCTCGGCGGGCCTGGCCGTGCAGATCGATCTCACCGCCCCCGTCGCGCCGGTGGTCGCGCCGCTCGGGTCCACGAACGACAGCACCCCGACCCTGACCGGCAATGCGGAGGCCGGCAGCACGGTCACGCTGTTCAACGGCACCACCTTGCTCGGGACGACGACGGCGCTCGGCGACGGCACGTTCACGTTCACCCCCGGCGTGGACTTGGCCGACGGCACGGCGAGCATCACCGCCACGGCGCGCGACGCGGCCGGCAACGTCTCGAGCCCGTCCGTCGCCGTCAACGTGACGATCGACACCGGCATCCCCGCTGCTCCCGTCTTCGACGTCCCGTCGCCCACCAACGACACGACGCCGGCCCTCACCGGCTTCGCCGAGGCCGGCTCCACCGTCACGATCAGCTCCAACGGCGCCGTTCTCGGCACAGCGGTGGCGGGTGCCGACGGCACCTTCTCGTTCACCCCCGGCGCCGCGCTCCCCGACGGCACCACCACCCTGACGGCCACCGCCCGCGACCTCGCCGGCAACGTCTCGCCGGTCTCCGCCGGCGTCTCGCTCACCATCGACACCACCGCCCCGGCCGCCCCCGCTCTGGCCTCGGTCCCGCTCACCGGCGATGCGACCCCGACGCTGACCGGCACCGCCGAGGCCGGTGCGACGGTGACGATCCTCAACGGCACCGCCGTGGTCGGCACGACCACGGCGCTCGGCGACGGCACGTTCTCGTTCACCCCGACGGTGCCGTTCGCCGACGGCATCACCAGCCTCACCGCCACCGCCCGCGACGAGGCCGGCAACGTCTCGGCCGCCTCCGGCGTCGCGACGGTCGCGGTCGATACCGGCGCGCCCGCCGCGCCGGTGCTGGCGCCGCTCGGCCCGACCAACAGCCCGACGCCGACCCTGACCGGCACTGCGGAGGCCGGGGCGATCGTCGCGGTCTCGAGCGGCGGCACGGTGCTCGGCACCACGACGGCGCTCGCCGACGGCAGCTTCTCGCTCGCGCTGACGGCGCCGCTGCCCGACGGCGCCACGACCCTCTCGGCCACCGCCCGCGACGCCGCCGGCAACGTGTCGGTGCCGTCCGCGCTCGTCACGATCACGGTCGACCGGACTGCCCCCGGGACGCCGGTCCTCGATCCGGCCGGCCTGACCAACGACGCGACGCCGACCATCACCGGCACTGCCGAGGTGGGGTCGATCGTCACGATCAGCGGCAACGGCACCGTGCTCGGCACCGTGACGGCGGGTCCGCAGGGCAGCTTCTCGCTCGCGCTGACGACGCCGCTCCCCGAGGGCGCCACCGCCCTGACCGCCAATGCCCGCGACGCCGCCGGCAACCTCTCGGCCGATTCTGCCCCCGTGACGCTGACGGTCGACACCGGGGCCCCCCTCGCGCCGACGCTCGCCTCGATCGCGTCCACCAACGATGCGACCCCGACCCTTACCGGCACGGCGGAGGCCGGCGCCACGGTGACGATCCTCAACGGCGCCGCCGTGCTCGGCACGACGGTGGCGCGCGCCGACGGCACCTTCGCGTTCACGCCGACCGCACCGCTCGCCGAGGGCGTCACCAGCCTCACCGCCACCGCGCGGGACGCGGCCGGCA
This sequence comes from Methylobacterium sp. EM32, assembly GCF_040593685.1. Classification (NCBI taxonomy): domain Bacteria; kingdom Pseudomonadati; phylum Pseudomonadota; class Alphaproteobacteria; order Hyphomicrobiales; family Methylobacteriaceae; genus Methylobacterium; species Methylobacterium sp. EM32. Next base: position 22,100 of record NZ_JBEXZS010000184.1, read on the forward strand.
ACCTCTCGCCCACCTCAGCCGTCGCGACCGTCGCGGTCGACACCCTGCCGCCCGGCGCGCCGACCCTCGCGCCGGTGACCGATCCACCCACCGACGCGACCCCGACCTTCACCGGCACGGCGGAGGCCGGCGCCACGGTGACGATCCTCAACGGCACCACCGTGCTCGGCACGACCGTGGCGCTCGGTGACGGCAGCTTCTCGCTGACGTCGACCGTGCCCCTGCCGAACGGCACCTCGCAGATCACCGCGACCGCGCAGGATGCCGCCGGCAACGTCTCGGGCCCATCAGGCGCCCTTGCCGTCTCGATCACCACCGGCACCGCGGGCTTCCTGACGCTCGACTACCTGGCGCCGAACAACGATGCGACGCCGGTCATCAGCGGCAGCGCCACCGCCGGCGACGCAATCGTCATCACCCTCGCCGGGACGCCGATCGGCATCGGCACCGCGGGACCGGACGGACGGTTCAGCATCGAGGTGGCTCCCCTCGGCGCGGGAGCCCAGACCCTGGCGGTGACCGCGACGGACCTCGACACCGGCGGCGGGACCGTGACCGCGACGCTCGAGGTGTTGATCGACCTCACCGCCCCCGCGGCCCCGACCCTCGCCGCCGTCGCCGGGCCGACCAACGATCCGCTCCCGGTCATCCGCGGCAGCGGGGCCGAGGCCGGCTCCACCGTCACGGTCACGGCCGCGAACGGCACCGTCGTCGTCGGTACCGCGCTGGCCGACGCCGCCGGCAACTTCGCGGTCACGCCGACCGCCCCGCTGGTGGACGGCACGCTCGTCCTCCAGGCCACCGCCCGCGACGTCGCCGGCAACATCTCCCCCCTGTCGAGCCCGGTCGCACTGGAGGTCGACCTCACCCCGCCGGCCGCGCCCACGATCGATCCGCTCCGGCCGACCAGCGACGCGACGCCGACCATCACCGGCTCGGCCGATCCGGGCTCGGTCGTCCTGGTCTCAGTCAACGGAACCGAACTCGGGAGCGCGGTGGCGAACGCCGTCGGGACCTACGCCTTCACGCCCGCCGCGCCCCTCGCGGACGGCCCGATCTCGATCACCGCGATCGCGCGGGACGCCGCCGGCAACCTCTCGGCCCCCGCGACCGCGGTGGCGAGCCTCATCGACACGATCGCGCCCGCCGCACCCGTCCTCACGACCCCGTCGGGCACGATCGACGTCAACACCCCGACCATCACCGGCAGCGCCGATCCGGGCGCGACCGTCATGGTCAGCAGCAACGGCACCGTCCTCGGCACCGTGACCGCCGACGCGAGCGGCCTGTTCTCCCTCACCCCGGGCCAGGCCCTGCCGGACGGCACGGCGGTGATCACCGCCATGGCCTACGACGAGGCCGGCAACGCGTCCGCCGCCTCCCCGGCGATCACGCTCGCGATCGACACGGTGGCGCCGCCGGCCCCCGCCTTCACCATCGGCTCGGGGTCGACGGTCGACAACACGCCTACCATCACCGGTACCGCGGAGGCCGGCGCAACGGTCACCATCCTCAACGGCGCCGGCGTGCTCGGCACCGCGGTGGCGGATGCCGCCGGCGTGTTCACCTTCACGCCCGGGACGGCGCTCGCGGACGGCCTCTATACCCTCACCGCCACGGCCCAGGATGCCGCCGGCAACACCGGACCGGCCTCCGCCGCCATCACCCTCGGCATCGATACCGGCGTGCCCCCGGCGCCGGTGCTCGACCCGGTCGCCGGCGCGACGCGGGACACCACGCCGACCCTCACCGGCACCGCCGAGCCCGGCGCGACCGTGACCTTCCTCGACGGCACGACCGTGCTCGGCACGGCCCTCGCGGACGGGACCGGCGCCTTCAGCTTCACCCCGGCGACGCCGCTGGGTGACGGCACCTACGCGCTGACCGCGACGGCCACCGACGCGGCCGGACAGGTCGGGCCCGCCTCGCCTACCGTGACCCTCGTCATCGACACCGCCGCACCCGCGGTGCCGGTCGTGACGAGCCCGGGCGGGCTGATCGCCGACGCCCTGCCTTCCGTCACCGGCACCGGCGAGGCCGGCACCACCGTCACGCTGTTCGACGGCAGCGCGGCCATCGGCACCGCGACGGTCGATCCGAACGGGACCTTCACGGTCGCCCCGTCGACCCCGCTGGCGCAAGGTCCCCACAGCCTCTCGGTCCAGCTCACCGACGCGGCCGGCAATGCCAGCGCGG